>JAGVDT010000096.1 GCA_020058565.1 Minisyncoccota bacterium
ACTTCGGCTATTAGTGGGTCTGTCCGTGTCGGCGGGCGGGGAATAATCGAGGTTTTGTTCTAATAAAGCGTGTGGCCCGGCACTTTCTGGCATTCTAGAAAGTGACGGGATACGAGGAAAGGGGCTCCGCCCTTTGCGGCGGAATATCGGAGTCTTTACCCTAAGCCGACGAGACAATGTCTCGTTTAGGCCGGGTTCTGGCGAATCTGCGGATACCCTTCGGCCAAACTTCCGGTCGTGATGTCTACTCAGAAAAACACTGGCAACGGTGCGCCAATGAGCGACAGGTGAAGAAAGAAACAAAACTCCTGTGAGTCTCTACTAAAGAGGGCAGTCTTTTCTGCTTTCGGGTCTTTAGGCTGTTTTTGACTTTTGACCTCCAAATTTTGATTCAAATTGTATGTGTGGAATATTCGCTTACACAGGAAAAAAGCAGGCGGGAGTCACGCTCCTGGACGGGCTTACTTCGCTCGAATACCGCGGTTACGACTCCGCTGGCATATTTCTTCCGGAGCGCGGGGGCATCCGTGCCGTCGGCGCTGTAGGAAATCTCAAGAAAAAAATACCAACCGATTTCGAGGGCCATAGCGGCATAGCGCACTTGCGCTGGGCTACGCATGGCGAGCCCACTGAAGACAATGCGCATCCTCATCGAGACTGCACCTCGGATGTCTGGGTAGTACACAACGGCATTATCGAAAACTGGAAAGAATTAAAGCGCGATCTTGAGTCGCGCGGTCATGTATTTCTCTCTGAAACCGACACCGAGGTCATGGCTCACTTGGTCGAGCAAGAGCTCAGTGACGGCAAAGACTTTGAAAGCGCAGCTCGCGCGGCCCTTGGCCGTATCAGAGGAACTTACGGTATGGCGATTCAGTCACGGGCAGAGCCAGACGTCATCGTAGGCGCACGCATGGGCGCTCCAGTAGTACTAGGCCTTGGCGACGGCGAGAATTTCATCGCGTCTGATCCTTCGCCGATTCTCAAACACACGCGTACGGTGCTTTTCCTCGAAGACGGCGAGATGGCGGTGATCCGGCCGAACAGCTACAAGATATTCAAGCTCGGCGGCGATACGGTAGAGCGCGCCGCTCAGGAGGTGGACTGGTCCCCAGAAGAAGCTCAAAAAGGCGGCTACGAGCACTTCATGCTCAAAGAAATCATGGAGGGGCCGGAGGTGATCAAAAACACCTTGCGAGGCCGTTTAATGTTCGAAGAAGGTATGGCAAAGCTTGGCGGGCTAGAGTCTGTAAAAGATGAGCTCGCAAAGATAGAGCGCATCATCATCGTTGGGTGCGGCACGGCCTACTACGCAGGGCTTGTGGGCGAATACATGCTCGAAGAGCACGCGGGGATCCCCGTAGAAGTCGAGCTTGGCTCGGAATTCCGCTATAGGAAACCCGTACTCAACCAAAAGACCATGCTCCTGGCTATATCGCAGTCAGGCGAAACCGCAGATACTCTGGAGGCTATCCGCGAGGGTAAACGCAAGGGCGCTATCACGGTAGGTATCGTAAATACTGTGGGCTCTACTATCGCTCGCGAAACAGATGCCGGCGTTTATAATCACGCTGGCCCTGAGATCGGTGTGGCTTCGACAAAGGCGTTGGTATCGCAGATCACCGCGCTCGCGCTCCTGACACTTTTTCTCGGTAGACAGCGCAAAATGTCAGATAGCGACGCGGAAGAAATAATCTCTCAGCTTTCACTGTTACCGGAAAAAGTGCAGAAAATACTCGACAACAAAGCAGCTATAGAGGCTATGGCTGCCAAATACTCGGATTCACGAGACTTCCTCTATATCGGCCGCAAATACAACTATCCGATAGCGTTTGAGGGTGCACTGAAGCTTAAAGAAATATCCTACATCCATGCCGAAGGCTGCGGGGCCGGGGAAATGAAACATGGACCCCTTGCGATGATCGACGAAAAATTCCCGACCATGGCAATAGCGCCTTCAGACACAGTCTATGAAAAGCTGGCATCCAACATCCAAGAAATCCGTGCCCGCCGCGGTCCGGTAGTGGCGGTAGCTACCGAAGGAAACGACGATATCTTGAGCTACACCAAAGACGTCATATATGTGCCGGAGACGATAGAAATGCTTCAGCCGATACTTTCCGTAGTGCCCCTGCAGCTGTTCGCATACTATCTAGCGCATGCTAAGGGCTTCAACGTTGACCGACCGAGAAACTTAGCAAAATCTGTGACTGTTGAGTAACTCGCGCTCCGTCTCCGGCAGTTGTCGGATGGCGGATTAGCAAAGTCGGTTACTGTAGAGTAACGTGCCTCTGCAGTAAGTACCTTACAGCGTCGTAAAACATCTAGAGAGGGTATCTCAATGCAGCTGAAAGTAGCAACGAAAGATGAAGACAAGAAGATATACCGTCCGTTCGAACAAATAATGCGTTCGATCGATCTAGATACCAAGATACATGGTTCATTAGATATAATCTCTTCGACCGTTAGCAGGGCGCGCAACGATGCTGAGGACAATGAGTGTCCTTTGACGGCTGACGAGAGAGCAGATTCTCAAGAAAGCTGCGGAGGTAGAGGAGCGGCTTGTAGATTATCTGCGGCAACTTTGTAGGAAGTCCGCAAAAAAGAATGACTAATCTTCATTTCTACGACGCAAAACGGGCGGCACTCCATAGGATGCCGCCGGTAAATACCTCCCACCTAAGGAGGAAATGGATCCGGAAACTTTTTAAAGCCGCCTTCGAGTATTCGAGGGCGGTTTTGTTATTAATTACATAAACCCCCAGCTTTAGCTGGGGGTTTATGTAATTAATCAGAAGGCCGGCGATCGATATCGCCGGCCAATTGACTTGTTGATGGTTCTTACCAATTTTGGCCGCCGCTTTGATCGTTGCTGCCTCCTTGTCCCAGACCACGCAAGATTTTATTGATGTCTAGCGGTGGAGGGTAGACGCCATTACCATCCTTCATTCCTCGAATCATTTTCATCATCGGGATATTGTCGCCAACCGCGACGTGGACAGCTTCCATAGTATTTTCAGAAGTTTTCTTGCCTTCTACCATCACATTCTTTCCTACCACTAGGTCAGCTATAGTCCCTTGGGTCGGCGGAGTGGAGGTGCCTACGAAGACTTTAATCATAGTCGATGAAGTGATGTTGGCAGTGATAGAGCCTCCGTCGGTCTGTACTATGATGCTCGAGGTGTTGTTGGCGGAAATGGTGCCGCGTATGGCCATCATCATGTCGCCTCCCTGTATTTTGCCCTGGCCAGTGAGGCCATTTACACCTTGGCCGACGTTTTGTCCGGTGAGGCCTTTTCCGCATGCGCGCTCGAAAAAGCCTCGAGTCTTTGGTCCAACAGAGCCGTCGGTAGTGCTAGCGATCCCCATGCGCATCTGGAATTTCATCATTGCTTTCATAGTGAGCGGCCCGAAAAATCCTGTGGCGGTGCCGTTAAATTCATTGTCGCTGTCGCCCATGAGCATTTCCTGCAATTTCCTTACGTCTTCGCCTTGATCACCCTGACGCAGGTTGCGGCCAAGCGTGATGCAGACGAATTTGCCCATTTGCCCCGTATTCAGGAAGTTTGCTGATGAACTCATCGTCCAACTCCCGGTAGAAGATGCAAGCAAGGTTTTCAGTTGCATCTGCAGGGCCTGGATCTGCTGCAGTAGAGACTGTACTTGGTTTTGAGTGTCGGTAGTTTGTGCCGAGGCAAATGCAGGCGCCATCACGAGCGCCACTAAAGCGCCGGCAAATATTTTATTTTGAACCCTTCTATGCATGGCTAAATAGCTATTCGATAATAGCTACTAGTATATGCCATTTCATGAGCTGTTTTATGCAGCAAAAAGGAACCCCGAGGATAAGCCTCGGGGCTTAGGCGTCGACTTCGGTGATAGCCGACTAGTCAGTGGCGAGAGTGCGGGGCGGGTATTTCCGCCAGTTGCGATTACGTTCGCACTTTGTGAGCTTGGGCGGCCTACTGAGGAGCCATGCCTGTTTCCAAGAATCCGCTCCGTAGTATAATGGCTGCTTTTCCGAAATCGTCTTCTCGTCCTCGTCCTTGTCATTTTTCCCAGTATTCGACATCTTTCTCTCCTATGTTGGAGACGCCAGATACCGACGAGTACAAAACTCACCGGCATCGTGACGACCCCAATTGGCCGCACGTTTACTTTAGCTTTACTATTTTTTCCCACGAACGTCCCGCGACGCCGAAGTGGCCGTAGGCTGCGGTTTCGCGGAATATTGGCTTGCGGAGTCCGAGACGCTCAATGATCGCCTTTGGACGGAAGTCGAAATTATCGACCACGAGCTTCGTGAGGTTTTTGCCGTGTTGGTCAAAAGCTTCAACCATCACCGGCTCAGCGCGACCGATAGCGTATGCGACGGAGACAAGCGCTTCTTTGGCATAGCCATTCGCTACGAGATTTTTCGCTACAAAGCGGCACATATATGCGGCTGAACGGTCGACTTTGGTCGAGTCTTTGCCCGAAAATGCTCCGCCGCCGTGCGGCACGAGACCGCCGTACGTGTCTACTTGGATTTTGCGGCCGGTAAGTCCTGCGTCTGCCTCAAAACCGCCCTGGATGAATTGGCCCGTAGGATTGACCAATATTTCAATCGCGTCGAGATTGCCCAAGACCGGTTTGAAAAGATGCTTCACCAGGTCGGCACGGATTTCTTCCTGGCTTACTTTTTTGTCGTGCTGGGTAGAGCAGAGAGCGTTGATGACTTTGCCGTTTGAAACCACTACCTGGGTTTTCCCGTCAGGTTTCGCCCATTTCAATTTTTTGCTGCGACGCAGCTCTTCGAGTCGGCGCGCAAGTTTGTGCGAAAGCACTACGCCGAGAGGGAGCATTTCTTTGGTTTCGTCGGTCGCATAGCCATACATGATGCCCTGGTCACCAGCGCCTCCGGTGTCTACTCCCATAGCGATGTCGCCTGACTGCTCAGCGACCTTTACGAGGATGTTGAGTTTGTCGGTGTATCCGATGTCTCGGTATACCTTGCGAGCGATAGC
>JAGVDT010000102.1 GCA_020058565.1 Minisyncoccota bacterium
ACAAATTGCAGGGTGGGGGCGACCTACGCTAAAAAATATTAACTACAAGGAAGATCATGACGTTGCAAGCTACGCACCGGGTTTTACTTTCGAGGGAGATAATACAGTCGTGTATGCAAGTGCAATATCATCAATCGGAATTGAAAAATACTACTTTAATCTTAACGTTTATCGCGACGACGGTGGACATCAAATGGAACATCGCAATCTACTGAACGCTTCTGCGCTGCAGAATTTCATGGCAGATATTTTTAAGCAACGTGGCCTCTCGGATGGAAATAATATTTCAAAAAATAAGCCACTTGTAAACAGTATTGCAGATCAATTAATTATTACTACTCATTCCCCAGTTCTTCTTGGCGCTTACGACCAACTTGGCAATTTCACAGGCGTCGACTCAAATCAAAATCTTTCTTCGGAAATTTTAACCACTACTGAAAATATTCCTGGCAGCTCATTTGCGTATACCAGCGAAACACAAAGTATATTTTTGCCTAAAAATGGCAGCTATCGATTCGTATATAAAGGTATCGGTACCGGTCCAACCACTGTAACGATTGACAGCATAACAGCAGACGCGACAACACCCATTGTTCAATACTCAGATATGCCAACAGTTGAAGGCACAGAAGCATCATTTACGATCACCGCAACTGAACCAGCAGCAGCGATAATAAAATTGGATGTGGATGGCAACGGGACAATAGATAGCACTATTACTCCGGATGGCATAACACCATCAGTGAACGAGCTCATTTCTCAGATTAAGCTGAAAATTCTTTCTCTCACGGCGAAGGAAAAATTGAAGCAAACTCTGATTAAGAAAATTGAATCCCTCGAAAACAAAATTTCGAACAAAAAAATCAAAAATGCCAAAATTCTTGCAAATCTAGATGTCAAGGTTTCGAAACAATCTGCGAAGGGTAACATATCTGCCGCTGACGCAAATTCAATTGTTGTTCTAATAGACGAACTCGAAGCTCAGTCAGACAGCACCTCACTTGATGCAAACATAATCTCACAGCTACGGGACAAGGTACTTTCACTGAGCCTAAAAACTGCTGCAAGAAATGATCTACTAAAACGCATTGTGAATCTAGAAAATAAGGCAATACTCACAAAATCCCTCTCAAGCCTTACATCGAACATATCGAAAAAGGCATCAAGTGGAAAACTCACAGACAGTGACGCTCAAGCACTGATTGATCTGCTTGGGCAAATAGAAAATGCGATATAATCACGTCATGAAAATATCTAAGTTGGGTGCTGGAGCCGCACTAATTTACTTAGTTGTTGCTTTGCTTTTATTTCTAGAGGCCAATAATTGTAACGGAGTGTTCTGCAGCGTGGGGATGTATTTTCCGATGTGGCCTTGGTACACGTTTAATAATGATGGTTTAAATGTTGTGTTATTCAAATTGGGTAGCCCGACATTTTTTTGGCCAACAATTGCGGTAAACGCTGTTATTTTATACTTGGCAGGCACGATGTTACAGCCACTATTTCAAACACTACTCGGAACAATTTCCGCACAACCTCCCAAGAAATAGAGCAGCACACATAGTTTCACAACAAGCTAAAGCCTGCAACGCAGAAACGGGAAATTTAAAGGAGTGAGATTGGGGGACGGGGTTAAAGATCCGGCTGCGAAAACAATGTTGCTAGGAGGTTGAGATCGATAATTTTTGCGGAACTTTAGACTGGAAACGTGTCACACGCAGTTCGAAGCGCGGGTGCGCGACGGAGGGCTGTGAAATAAAAATTCGATGCATGCGATGCTGGCTGGTTTCGGCAATAATACTTTTACCACATTTATCATGTACGCTTTTCGTAAGGCCATGTCTGCTCGATCGAAATTGCCTATACTCCTCTAACACGCGGCCGCGCATTAGACGGGTATATTTCCGTACCGTGAGATTTCTACAGTCTTCTGACCGACTGCAGGCGACTTAAGAGTTCCGGGAAAGAGTACGGCGATTCGGCGATAATGAGCAGGTTTGGTGACGGGAAAGAATAGTAGAGCTGTGTTTGGCCGCTGTCATCTTTGAGTTCACGGACGTCGTAGTTGCGCATCACGTTGTCTTTAAAAACTCGCTCCGAGGGTATGCCGTTTACGTCGAGTGTTATCGCGGGTACCGGCGTAAATGTCGGCGAGAGATCGGCGTTCATGGTGCGCTCCCATGCGAGCATGCCCGCGAACGCGCGGTCGTAATTCGTAATCGAAACCACTATGACAGGCGCGTTTTTGTCGACAACATGCAGCCCAAAGAAAAATTCAGCGCCGAGAGATCTCGTAAGGTTTTCTGGGGCATTGAACCCGAGAGCCATGAAAAATTCAGCTGCGGTCGCCTGACGCGGCTGAAGGTTCGGATCGGTGCCCTGAAATATCGGGACAATGCTGGTAATAGACCCGAGCGATCCCGCGCTCGCCTGGCGCTCGCCAGCGACGCGACGCTTGAGTTCGGAGGGAGCCGCGTTGTCTAAAGGAAGCGCGACGCTCTGCTCGGCAAAGACCAATGAATTTAGCTGTTGCACGTTTGTGGCCGAATGACTCATCATTACGAGATAGACTCCGGCGAGCGCAGCGCCACCTAGTAAGAAGAGGAGAGCGCTGGCAAACAAAATACCGACCGTCCGTTTGCGCCGTTCTCGTCGCCCGAAATCTTCCTCGATAAGTTCGCTGCGTTTTTTATCCTGCTCCAGCGAAACCGCCCGGACCAGCGACATTTTTTTCTCTTTAACAACTGTCTGTAAGTCGTCTTTGAGCGTATGCACCGAAGAAATATTTCCGGAATCGGGGCGGGATGCCATGGCGTTAGCGGTCTCGGCATCGGCCGGCGGCTTTACGACCATGCCGGCCAGGTTTTTGCTTTCCATGTTTGCGACGGGTATTGCTGCAGGCTTCGTGTCTGCCGCGCCTTTAAAGTCACGCCGTTCGGGAAGTTTGACTTCTCGCAATATTTTTTCGATGTCGGTGTTGATGCCTGCCGGGGGCGGTGGGTTTGTTTGGGCGCTCGGACTCGGTGCCGTGTTTGAGGTTTGGGGTGTTGGTATTGCGGGTTTTTCCGCAAGTGGTGCAGACGATGCCAAAGATTCGCGTGCCGGACTGGCCTGTGGCGGGGTTTTTTCTATTGCGCTAAGGGGTGCAGGGGTCAGAGAATCCGGCATCAAAGACGGAGGAATTTTCATTTCTGGTAGTTTGTTCGGCAAATTGAGTCCAACATCTGGCGCCTCTTGTGCTGAGGCAATAGCGCCCTGGGGCGCAGATGCGACGATCGGAGTTTGCACTTTGGGTTGAGCAGGCGTCGGCGCTGGTCGCAAAGTTGGCGACACGACATTTGGAGTTTCGGGTGACACCACGCGTTCAACGACGTGCTCTTCCAATATGACTGGCTCTGGAGCGGTGCCCCGCGGAGCAGCTGACTGTCCCAGTACGGGTTTAATAGTTTCTGCAAGACGTGCAACGAGGCTCTCGTTCTGGGCTGGCCTGGAGGGGTTTGAAACAGACTTGCTCGCTCCGTCTGATTCCGCCAAAATACCCTGCTCAGCAGGGTATTTTGGCGCTTCATTGAGAGACGCGCCTTCTGTGGCGGTGTTTGTTTTTAACGCACTAGATGCGCCGTTCGTTGCGCCTGTCGTCGCGGCGCCCGTGTCTTTCGTGTCTTTCTCTTCCGCCATGTTCATCGCGGCCCCCTTCTCCAGGCTTCACGCCTTTGCGTGAAGCATATTCAGGATCGGCGGCCTTGATGGAGAGATTATACCTTCCTTTATCGTCTATTTCCTTCAATACTACCGGCACAATGTCCCCTATCTGTACAACGTCGGTGACTCTGTCTACGCGGAAAGGCGCCATTTCGGATACGTGCACAAGGCCGTCTTTTCCGGGGCCGATTTGCACAAAAGCACCGAAGTCCATCAAGCGTACTACTGGGCCTTCGAATCGCTCTCCAACTTCGTATTCACGAGTAAGGTCGTGGATCTCTTTGTGTGCCGCTTCGGCTGCGCCGTTTTTACCGGTTATAAATACGGTGCCGTCTTCTTCGATCGTAATGTCATCGGCTTTCGTGCGTTCACGGATGCCATTGATTGTCTTTCCGCCAGGGCCTATTACAAGCCCAATCTGGTCGACTGCGACTTTGAGCGTAAGGATCTTCGGTGCCCTAGCGCTGATATCAGCCCGGGGAGCCGGAATTGCTTTTGTGATTACGTCGAGAATCTGAAGGCGTGCTTTTTTCGCTTGCTCAAATGCTTTTGCCAGGACTTCGAGCGGAACGCCTTCGACTTTTACGTCCATCTGTACGCCAGTGACGCCTTCGGAAGTGCCCGCAACTTTGAAGTCCATGTCGCCGTGGTGGTCTTCTGGCCCCTGGATATCTGTTAATACAATGTAAGCATTGTTTCCTTTGACGACTCCATTTTCTTTTGCATTTCCTGGAAGCTCGAAGCTAGAAGCTGGCACCTGTTTCGACATCATACCCATCGCGATACCGGCAACGGGGCGGCTTATCGGTACGCCCGCGTCCATAAGCGCAAGTGTCGATGCGCAGACAGTCGCCATGGAAGTTGAGCCGTTGGAGGCAAGGCATTCGGAGACGATGCGGATGGTGTACGGGAATTTGTCTTTGCCTGGCAGAACGACGCGCACACTTTTCTCAGCAAGAGCGCCGTGGCCTATCATGCGGCGGTTCATGCCGCCGACGCGCCCCGTCTCCCCGACCGAAAATGGCGGGAAGTTGTAGTGGAGCATGAAGGTTTTCTTGGTGTCCTGGTACTCTATAGTGTCCAGAAGCTGAGCATCGCCGGGGCCGCCGAGAGTGAGCGCAGCGAGTACGTGCGTCTCACCGCGGTAGAAGAGGCCGGAGCCGTGGATTACCGGAGAAATGCCGCCAGCTTGCGCAAAGAGCGGGCGTACCTCGTCGAACGCGCGGCCGTCGACACGTTTGCCTTCCTTGATGGCGAGATCGTGGACGTAGTTGTCCATGCGGTGCTCAAAATACACATCGAGGCGGCCTGGAAGAATGTCTTCAAATTCGCCTTTGGCGTGGATCATCCATTCGGATTTCATTTCGTTGATATCATGCTTGTCGATGCGCCCCGCTTTTGCAGCGAGTTTTGTACCGATGAGCTTGTCATAGGCAGGTGCCAGTCGCGCGTCGTCCTCAAACGGAGGAATAAAGGCCGTTTTCTCGACACCGCGCTCAGCGACGATCTGCTTTTGCCACGCCTGCATTTTTTCAATTTCTTCGCTCGCCTTTTTAAGGCCAGCGTTAAGCGTGGTTTCTGAGACTTCCTGCGCGCCGACTTCGATCATGTTTATAAGGCCGTCTTTGCCGCAGGCCAAGAGGTCGAGGGTGGCTTTCGGCGAACCCATTTCGTCACGTTCTTTGTAGGTAGGGTTAACGAAAAATTCGTTGCCATTTTCCATTTGCCCGATACGCACCGCAGAAACCGGACCGTTGAACGGTATGTCGGAGGTAGATATTGCAAGCGACGCGGCGTTTACCGCGAGCACATCAGGGTCGTAGTCTTCGAGTGCGAGGACCGAGATGATAACCTGCACTTCGCGCTTGAGTCCCTTGGGGAAAAGCGGGCGTATAGTGCGGTCGACAATGCGGCCGCTAAGGACTGCTTCGTCCGAAGGGCGGCCTTCGCGGCGCATAAAGCGGGAGCCGAGGATAGCTCCGGCTGCATAAAACTTCTCCTCGTATTCTACGGAGAGCGGGAAATAGTCCTTGTCGGACTCTTTGCCCATTACTACTGTCGCTAGTACCGCGCTATTGCCATAGCGAAGTAATACCGAACCTGATGCCTGGTTGGCCCAGTCGTTAAATTCTGCAGTCATCGTCTTATCGCCGATCTGCAAAGAATATTCTTTCTTTTCCATATACTACTATGTTTACCCCGAGCGAGGTCGAGGGGTGCCAGCTGAATTTCAGCATTTACCCCCAAATTTCTATAAGGGAAATCCTGCCTATCCAGCTGCCACGATTAATTTTTAAACTGCCAACATCGTACCATATTTACCCTTTTTCTCAACAATCGACAAAAAAACCGCCGACATAAAGGCGGTTTTTTTGTGTCTGTCATTATTCAACTTCAGTGATTCTCTCAATCTCCTGAAGTGAAGGCTTTTTACTCTCTGGTTCGCCAGACTGGTCGGCGTAATCATTTTTCAAATTCGCGTCGGTATCAGTCTGGGCGGCTTGCCGTGAGCGTGTCGAACGGCCACCACCACGGAAATTGAGTAGATAGCGGCGTGGGTCTTCGTCCAGATCGAGGAAGTCGTCGGTGGCTTCTTTGAGCTTGGCTGACGTGGAGCGGCCAAAAGATACGACTTCTACCTGGCAGCCATCGTGGTTTTGGAGGTACTGCACGAGCGGCACGAAATCGCCGTCGCCCGTAATTAGAATTACGGTGTCGAGGTTCGGCGATGCGGTTATAGCATCTACCGCAAGCCCCACGTCCCAGTCGGCTTTTTTGGCTCCGCCGGAGAAAACCTGTAGGTCTTTAAGGCGCATTTCGATGCCAATCTTTTCCAATGCTTCAAAAAAGCCTTTTTCCTCGCCACTTTCGGTCGTAACCGCATACGCGCGCGCGCGTATGAGGCGGCGCCCTGCCACAGCGTCTTTGAGGATGTTGCCGAAGTTGCAGCGGGCGTGATACAGATTTTTAGCGCTGTGATAAAGGTTTTGCGTGTCTATAAATACGCCGACACGCTGTTCAGGATGCTTGATGATTGCCATAAAATTCAGGCTATAGGCATTAGCGTATAGCTTCTAGCTTAGATAAAAATACAAAACTACTTATTAAAATATTTCTTACTAACGACGCATTGTAACAGATTCTGCGGATCTTAAGCTTCAAGCTAGTGCCTGTAGCCGATTGCCTCACCGACGCCTATTTCTTGAGGCCGAGTTTTTTGACCAAGGTGCCGTAAGCACGCTTGTTGGTGGACTCGAGGTACTTCAAATGCGCTCGGCGAGCTGCAACGAGACCCAAAAGACCGCGGCGCGAGTGCTTGTCTTTGCGATTTTTGTCCAAGTGGGCAGAAAGCTCTTCGATGCGGCGGGTCAAAATGGCAACCTGTACTTCAGGAGAGCCAGTGTCGCCGTCATGACGCTGCGTTTTCTTAATTTGGATGGCTTTCTTCCGCTTCGTAAGCATGGCTGAAGCGTAGCATAATCTTCAGCCTATTGCAAGGTACTTAGTGCCTTTTCTAGGAGACCAGGCCACCGAAAAGGTTAACCCAAATCCGCTTACGGAGTAGAGGTCGGAGCGGCCGGAGCGACGTTCACGAGTTTAATATCGAAGACAAGGGTGGAATTTGCCGGGATGATTACTTTGCCGTCAGCGTCCTTTACGTCCTGTGTGCCATAGCCTAGAGAGGGCGGAACAGCAATGAGGCGCTCGCCTCCCACTTTCATACCATTAACTCCGATCTGGAAGCCCGCGATAAGTCCCTGGGAACCCAGCGTGAAGGTTAATGGTTCATTGCCATGGGCTTCCGAGCTGTCGAAAACCGTTCCATCCTGAAGTTTACCTACGTATAGTACGGACACGCTCGATCCTGGCACGGCCTCGGCACCCTGACCGACGGTGACTTCTTGTGCTTGAACCTGTTCGGTAGTGGTGGAAGTGGTGGCTGCAGCCCCCGCCTGTTGGGAGGTGGAGGAAGGCACTCCTTGCATAATAAAGTAAGCGCCAACTGCGATAATGATAAGAATTGCTACCCCGATAACAATTGATTTGGTACTCATCGGGCTATTGTACTGTTCTCTTCAGAGCATGCAACTGTGCATATGAATGAGGGTATAGGGTTTAGGGAAATCAATGTTCCCTTCGTATTTCCGATACCCTATTGGCTATAGCCTATCTTCGCTATACCCTACCCATATGGAGCCACTCGCCTCTAAAATTCGTCCAAAAGATCTAAGCGAATTCGTTGGGCAAGACCATTTGGTGGGCCCGGGAAAGCCTTTGCGGGTTGCCATTGAAAAGAAAGAGCTTTTCTCATTTATATTGTGGGGACCTCCAGGGAGCGGCAAAACCACGATCGCGAGGATATATGCCAATGCGGTTAATGCGGAATTTTTTGAGCTATCGGCGGTGGATTCCGGCAAAGAAGATATTAAGAAAATAATACATAGGCACGAGCTACGAGCTTCGAGGATGGAAAAACCAGGCAGCCTCTTTATGAATTCAAAGCTAGAAGCTAGAAGCTCGCCGCTCGAAGCTCGTACAAAACCTACGGTTTTGTTTATTGACGAAATCCATCGCTTTAATAAAGCACAACAAGATTTCCTGCTACCTTTTGTAGAAAGAGGCGACATAACCCTTATAGGAGCTACGACCGAAAATCCGAGCTTTGAAGTGATTGCGCCGCTCCTCTCACGCTGCAGGGTTTTCGTGCTGAAAGAGCATACCGAAATTGAAATGGAGAAAATATTGGCTCGCACAAAAATTAAAATGCCAAAAGAGGCTCGCGAATGGCTGGTGCGTGTCGCCAATGGCGATGCGCGGCAGGCGCTGATCGTGCTCGAGGCCGCAGAAAAGCTCTACGGAAAAATATCAATCGATAGTTTGAAAGAAACAGTGCAATCAGAGCATCTGCGCTACGACAAAAAAGGCGAAGAGCATTACAACACCATCAGTGCTTTCATAAAAAGCATGCGTGCATCAGACCCCGACGCGGCGCTTTACTATCTGGCGCGCATGGTAGATGCGGGCGAAGATCCCATATTCATCGCGCGGCGCATGGTGATTTTCGCCTCCGAAGACATAGGTCTCGCGCAGCCCACGGCTCTGGTAGTCGCCAACGCAGTTTTCCGCGCATGCGAAACCATTGGCTATCCGGAGTGCGCGATAAATTTGGCGCACGGTGTCGCGTATCTGGCCGAATCTAAAAAGAGCCGTGCGTCGTACGACGCATACGGCGAGGCGCTCGCAGATGTAAAAGAGCATGGCAACTTGCCTATCCCAATACACCTGCGCAACGCGCCGACGAAACTGATGAAAGACTTGGGCTACGGCAAAGGCCAAAAATGGGAGGCAGGGTTTGCGCATGAAAAAGGCTACCTTCCGGAGAAGTTGAGGAAGAAAAAGTATTTAAAATAAATTTTCACCCAGCGTCCTTTAAAGGAGGGAGCGGCCTCCGGCCGCTCCCTGCACACGTTCGGCGCCTTTTTCTTTGTCTCCCCAGCACACCGAGCCACCTGAGCAGCCGTTCGTGAGAGTTCGCACAAAGAACGGCGTCGCAGCGTCGGGTCGTCGAGTTCTGGGCAACGAGTGTGACTCGGTATCCTACCGCCGCGACGCGTTCTCGGGGACAACGCGGACGAATTAGGTCGTCCAGACCTCCGTCCTGCCTTTGCCGGCAAGAGTCGCAGGCCTATCGGCTCCTGTCTTGACCGAAAGTTTCACACCTGAGAATACGACTCGCGGATAGTGCGCGCTGTCATGTTTAGAAGCGAACCCGGCTTCCGCATCTGGCGTTCGGCGTCGCGCCAGTCGAAACTTCCACGGACATAGCGGCGAGTATCCACAAACCCGTTCTCGAGCGGTAGATTCTTCATCCCTATTTCGTCACCGAAATACATGATGGGAATGCCTGGCAAGGAATACAGTAGTCGGAACGCCCGATTGATGTTCTCTTCGTTGCCTCGAAGGGCCGTTGCGACGCGCACCGATGCATCAAGTCCTTTCCTGAATGGGTAGTCGCGTCCCGGGTCGATGCTATCGAGCAGCGCGACGCGATCACCATCGGAAAGGTCTGCGGTGTTCAACTCATCATGATTCCGCAGGAATATTGCCCACGCACAGTTTGCTGGCAGCTGTCGAGCATCAGCCACCATCTGCCGCGCTGCAGAATCATCTCCTCGAGCGAGGGTCAAGAATATCTGCGGTGCGAGCGGAAACATGTACACTAGCTGGCATTCGTCGCCATCGCCAAAAAAAGCACGCGCGAGCGCGGGCTGTTCTGCAACTTCGGCTAAAAGGGCGATCCCGCCGCCATGCTCCTTTTCGAGATGAGCTCTTAATCGCCGGACGACATTGTGCGTCTCGGGAAGCGCTACAGACTCGCCTCCCTCTCGTTTTATGAGCCGTGGCACGGCATCTAACCTGAATCCATCCGCGCCGCGTCTTACCCATGTATCCGCGACGCGAAGCATCGCTGAGAACAGCTCCTCGTTATCCCAATTGAGGTCAGGCTGCTGCGGGTAGAACGTCGCATGGTAGTAGTCGTGGGTCGCCTCGTTCCATATCCAATTTGATGATTTGAAATCGGGAAACGAGTTCGTCGCGAGGGCGAACTCGCGGCCGGTTTCGCTCCACAGAAACCAGTCTCGTTTCGGACTGTCTTTTGATGCACGCGCTTCGACGAACCACGGATGTGACTCAGAGACGTGGTTAAGGATTAAATCGATGATGATGTGGATGCCGCGCGCATGCGCTTTTGAGGTAAGCTCGCTAAAATCATCGAGTGTCCCTAATTCAGGCCGGATACCCTCGTAGTCCGATATGTCGTAGCCGTCGTCGACCATCGGCGAAGGATAAAACGGCAATATGTGAAGAGCGTTCACGCCGAGATGATCGAAATAGTCCAACTTTCCTATCAGTCCGCGGAAATCCACGGCGAATTTGTCGACGTAGAGTTCATAGAACTTTGCATCCATCCACCATCCGCGTGACGCCATACGCGGCCAATATACCACGCGCGTCACGGCTGCAGCATCGCGGCACCACACTCATTGTATCCGCCGCCCGACGGTAGACTTGCAGTATTTGACCGAATAGCGATCGACTGCATCGAACGATGCGGCTCTGTGGGCGAAATCGTCGGGCTGGGATGGGTCGTATCAGCGACTAATATCCGAGTTTTTTGTCTACAGCTGTGGGCAGCGGTTTTTTGGCGAGGTAGGCCTTGATGTTTATGCAAAGGAGTTCCACGGCACGGTCCATGTATTTGTGCGAAAGGCCGGAATGGTGTGGGGTGAGTATCACGTTTTCCATATCCCAGAGCGGACTACTGCTGGCAAGCGGCTCTGTTTCCGTAACGTCTAGTCCTGCGCCAGCGATCTCCCCTGTTTTCAGCGCTTCGATGAGATCGTGTTCGTGTATGATTCCGCCGCGGCCGATATTTATGATGACGGCAGATTTTTTCATGCGTTTGAATTTCGCGGCGTCGAATAGATGATGCGATTCTTCGGTGTGAGGCAGGGTCAGCACCACAAAGTCTGCGTTTGGAAGCATTTTATCCAAATCTTTTGTCGTGCCTATCTTTTCGACGAATTTTGGCTTGGATTTTTTACTGCGTGCGATAGCTGATACGTACGCGCCAAATGCCGCGAGCACTCGCGCAGCCTCAAGCCCAATCGAGCCAAGACCCACTATCAATACGTTGCTTCCTCGCAATTCGGTGAGTGTTTCGTCTTTTTTCCAAGCATGTGCTTTTTGATTGCGAGCCGCTTTGTGCATGCTGCGGGTAAACATCAGGGCAAATGCCGCTATGTGTTCGGCTATCGGCGTAGCGTGTACGCCTTTAGAGCTTGAAAGCAGGACTTTTGATTTAGCTACCTCGGGCGAAAGGATTTTATCGACTCCTGCCGAAAAAGAATGCAACCACCGAGCCGTTGGAAGCTTTGCGATATCAGGCATACGCATCGGGAAAGCCGCTACTACTTCCGCATCTGCATTATGCTCTTCGGCTTCCTGCGGCGTTGCTACCACTATCCGCGCGCGCTTGCCTACCGTCGATTCCAATAATCTTTTATGTGCAGGCTTAAAAGTGTGTGGGCCAGGCTTTGCGCCCAGTACCTCCTGATCTGCTGCTATTACAAGGAATTTTCTCATAAATAATATTCTTTCAGTACGTTGTAGAAGTTCTTAGTCGGATGCCAGTAATTAGCACGATACGTTTCTCTGGCTCAACCATAAAGAATATTCGCCATCGTCCGATGCGCTTACGATACATGTTGAGGTGCGTTGGTTTAAGCCACTGTATGTCGCCTGTCCTCGGATTTTTTCCAAGCTCAATGATTGCTCGGTCTACGAACTTGCGGTCTTTGATCTGTAATTCAGCGAGTTCTTTTTCTGCTTTTGGGTGAATCAATAAGTCCCAATCGTTCTCTTGCGCGCTCATATGGTATGTATTTTTTGCGTTGTGCCGCTCTATTCTGTAGCTCGATCTTGTCTGATTCCGTCAATTCGTCGCCGACGTAATTTATCAAGTAGGTCTTTACGGCACTTCGGATAATTGCAGAGCGATCTGAGTATTCCGCGGCTGCTACGTTGTCGATGCCCTCGACTAACGCATCAGGCAGCAACACGGAAACGAGCTTTGCTCTACCAGCTAATGCTTTACTCATAGTTTTGACCTTAAAATGTGGTTGATTTGGCTACCCTACTTTCGACCGATAGGGGTTTAGATATTATTATTTATTATAATACGCATATATTATCATAATTTACATCAGCCACAAATACTGGCAAACAATCAGTAGGTGTTATTATTATTGGACCCTCCTCCGCCAAGGCTTCGGACGGGCAGGCATGGCACAGGATCTAAAAGAACTCAAAACACGATTTCTCGAATACCTTGAGATCGAAAAAGGACGCTCTCTGAAGACGGTTGAGAATTACGACCACTATTTAAGCCAGTTTTTGACGCAAACCAAGGTAACTACTCCGGCATCGCTGACAGAATCAGTGGTCCGTGAATTCCGCCTGTGGCTCAACAGACAGCCTGGCGTAAGCGGGAGCATGAAGAAAAAGACGCAGAATTACTATCTGATCGCTCTACGTGCATTTCTCAAGTACCTGCGTCGCAACGACATCAAATCCATGGATCCAGAGCGCATCGAGCTCGCCAAAGTTGGTGGGCGCGACCTCGACCTTATAACCGCCAACGAACTCGAGCGCCTGATGCAGGGGCCTAAGGGTTCTGATGTGGTCGACCTCCGAGACAAGGCGATTTTGGAGCTCTTTTTCTCGACCGGGCTGCGTGTTTCTGAGCTCTGTTCCCTGAATGCCGATATAGATCTCA
>JAGVDT010000027.1 GCA_020058565.1 Minisyncoccota bacterium
CCCTGACCTCATCCTTATCTACTGCGAGGAATTTGGCCTCGTACTCGGTTTCCATCAGGTGATTGTATCAAAGGTTGATTTGGTGCAAAGTAGGGCAAGAATTAGTTCAACGGGCAGAAAGGAAGACAAATGACACTAGAAGAAATCCGCCTGAATTACAAAAAGTGCCGAACCGTGGGTTTAGACAGAGGCGCCAAGATTTTGCGGGAAATAAAGGAGGTGCTGAAAAATTATCCGTTCAGGACAAAGGCAGAGCGCAAAAAGCTCGTTCATGAGTGGCGGCAAGCACAATTTGTGCTTTTTGATCGCATGTTTCATAGGTCGGGTGGTACATGGAACTAGACTGCGGCGACGATCTTCGGGTCGTCGCCGCGTACTATTTATGTTGAACTCCTTAAATTTTCATGCTTATATGTGCGCAATGGCAAACATACAGTTTGTCGACATAAACGACGAGCCAATAGGAGGGGGAACAAAAGAAGAGGCTCATGAGCGCGGTATCAGACGGCGAGTTATTAGGATTTTCCTCGTAAATTCTAACAGCGAGGTGTTGCTGCAGAGACGTGGCGACAACGTTCTGTCCGCCCGAGGAAATGGGATGACTCTGTCGCAGGCCATGTAGACGAAGGCGAGACATATACTCAAGTAGCGGTGCGCGAACTCTTTGAAGAGATGGGTGTCTCAGGAGTCGAGCTCACTGAAGTAGGCTATCACTACAAAGAAGACTCTGTTGAGCCAAAAGGATGGAAAGCTTTCAATAGACTGTATATCGGTAAACATGATGGTGAAGTGCATCCGCATTCGCAAGAGGTTGCTGAGGTGAAGTGGCTGCTGCCAACGGAAATTGAAACATGGATGGATGATAAACCCGAAGAATTCACCAAAGGCTGCATCCGTACCTTCAAACTCGTCCGTAAGTTGTTATAAGACGACTTTCATGGCAGAATGCTGTGACGAGGCCGGCAAGGCCTTTATTTTATGGAAATCAGGAATATTGCGATCATCGCTCACGTTGACCACGGTAAGACCACGCTTACCGATGCTATTTTGCGTCAGACGGGCGCTGCGGAGGCGGGTGTTTCGATGGATAGCAACAAGCTCGAGCAGGAGCGCGGCATCACCATTTACGCCAAAAACGCCTCGGTGGTGTACCCTTCGACAGGCTCAGGGCGCGTAAGCACGAAGATCAATATCGTCGACACTCCTGGCCACGCTGACTTCGGCTCAGAAGTGGAGCGTGTGCTCCGCTCTATAGATAGCGTGCTTTTGGTGGTAGATGCTCAGGAAGGCCCGATGCCGCAGACTCGATTTGTTTTGAAGAAATCTCTCGAGCTCGGCCTCAAGCCAATAGTGGTCATTAATAAAATTGATAAGCCAGCGGCCGATCCTGCACGCGCAGAGACTCAGGTGTTCGAGCTTTTTCTCGAGCTCGGTGCCAACGACGAGCAGGCTGATTTCCCGATCGTTTACGCTATCGGTAAACTCGGCATCGCAAAACTGAAACTAACCGACGAGTCTTCGGATTTGAAGCCGCTTCTGGATACTATATTGGAAAAGGTCCCGGTAGCATCTAACAGACCCGCAGACGTCGCTGCACTCGCGCAGCCTTTTAACCTCGCGTACGACAACTTCCTCGGCCGCATGGCGGTAGTACGCGTATACGAAGGCACGCTTAAAACGGGCTCAACCGTATATGTGCAGCACCCCGGCCGCGAAGCTCGCACTGCAAAGATAACTAAAATGTTTACGTTCGAGGGCCTCAAACGCGTTGAGGCTACAGAGGTAACTCCGGGCGATATCGCGCTTGTCGCGGGCATTTCAGATATAGAAATTGGCGAGACCATTTCGAGCGCGCCAAATGCCGAGCTTTTGCCAGCTATCGCAGTAGACGAGCCTACGATCACCCTGAACTTTTTGGTGAACAACTCGCCGTTTGGCGGACGCGAAGGCAAATACGTGACTTCGCGCCAGCTCAGAGATCGTCTGGAAAAGGAACTCGAGATAAACGTCGGTCTTCGTGTAGATTTTACGAGCGGCGATACGTACAAAGTCTCCGGCCGCGGCGAACTGCACATAGCGATACTTTTGGAAAACATGCGCCGCGAAGGCTATGAAATGCAGGTTTCCCAGCCGCAGGTGATTTTCCGCGAGGAGAATGGCGTCAAAACCGAACCGTTTGAAGAAGTGATAGTAGATACTCCAAACGAATATCAGGGCGCGGTGATCGAAAAGCTTGGGCAGCGCGGCTTTGTGATGTCCAATCTCGTGCCGCACGAAGGCACGGTGCGACTCACTTTTGAAGGTCCGACACGCGGTCTCCTTGGCTATCGCAACCAATTCGTGATCGACACTAAAGGCGAGGGAATCATGTCATCACGCGTCATCGGTTTTAGACATTTCGAAGGCACCATTCAGAAACGAGTCACGGGATCTATGTCGAGCATGACCACCGGCAAGGCGCTCGGCTACTCGCTGTGGAACCTGCAGGAGCGCGGCACGCTCTATATACCTGCCGGTACCGAAGTCTACGAAGGTATGGTTATCGGCAACACCTCCAAAGGCGACGAAATGGCGGTAAACCCGACCAAAAACAAAAATCTCACCAACGTCCGCTCATCGTCTTCTGATGATGCGTTGCTTTTAACGCCGCCGGTAGTACTCACCATCGAGCGCGGTCTAGAAATAATGAACGAGGACGAATACCTCGAGATTACGCCGCTCTCGGTGCGCCTGCGAAAGATGTACCTCACGGAAACAGAGCGCGCCAAAGCAAAACGCCAATCCTAAATAGAAAATCGGACCGCATTTGTCGCGATCCGATCTTTCTGGTCAAGACTATTTATGCTTGATCATGTATTTACCACTGCGCGTACCTAAAAATATTCCGCCGACGAAAAGAGCAATTGTTGCGTATCCGAATGGTATGGCGTCGGTCCAGCCGTAGTGCCACCAAACGAATAGAAACGCGTGCAGGAATGTCAGAATTGCAACGTCCCATTCGTCCATGAACTCTATGAGCCCGCTCATAAGCTCAGCCAGGATGTTCCATGTTGAAACGTGCAACTTCCATATCTCTCTTAAAACTTCTCTCATTGTTTCCTCCTTGTTGAGACTGGTGAGGGAAAGTGAGATAAGGCTGTAACTGGTAAGTACTATGCCATAAATCTCCGCTACTTCATACCGAATGCAATTCTCTTCAAGATACAGCTTGGTTACGAAGTCTGGTGAATGATAAACCCTCGCACGATGAAGCCCCATATCACGGTCATTTTTGGTCCAGGTCCTGTGGTAATTTCGATTGCAGACAACTGACTAGCTGTTTCAATAACGAAAGTCTAAAAATACCATACGATAACTAACTATAATATTCAATAATTCAAATGATAAATCCGCGTGATACCATCGCGATATGGCCGTGCGCATAGGGGTACGCAAAACGGTGCCTGATTCTCGTGCATCCGCGAAGCTTGCGCACTTTCGGACGCTTGGTCTCTCCAAAAAACCCAGCGATGTAGCCATAGTAGACTGCTACGTCATCGATGCTTCCATCTCTGCGTCCGGAGTCAGGAAAATCGCCGAAGCGTTGATTAATCCGCTGGTTGAGACCGTGGAAGTAAACAGCATTTCCGCGCCAGGTAAATTTTCACACGCTATCGAGATAGGCTTCCATCCTGGTGTTACTGACAATGTGGGAAATACCTGTCGAGAAATGATTTGCGACCTGTTGAAAGCAAAGTTCAAAACCGGTGAAGCGGTCTATTCAAGCAAAATCTACTTCGTATCAGGCGTTTCAGACAAGGATGCTAAAACCATCGCGGATTCTCTGCACAACCCACTTATCGAGCGCGCGCGAGTTCTCTCGTACCAACAGTACGAAAAAGAGGGAGGCTTCGGCGCCCTTGTACCGAAGGTAAAGCTCCCGAAGCCTGAAGCACCGCTCAAGATTGACCTCGAGGTTTCCGACGACGAGCTTGTCGCGATAGGGAAACTTGGGATTCTCGGCCGCGACGGCAAGCGTCGCGGCCCCTTGGCGCTGGACCTGTTGTATATGAAGGCGATACGCGAGCATTTTCGAACACTCAAAAGGAAGCCTACGGACATTGAGCTGGAGACCTTGGCGCAAACGTGGTCCGAGCACTGCAAACACACCATCCTCTCGAGTCCCCTAGACGAAATCAAAGAAGGCCTATTTAAGACCTACATCAAAGGCGCGACCGAGTATGTCCGCACGAAAAAAGGCGAGAAGGATATCTGTGTTTCGGTATTCAAGGATAACTCCGGCGCAATAGCATTTGATGATGAGTATCTGGTCACGCATAAAGTCGAGACGCATAATTCCCCTTCGGCGCTGGACCCGTTCGGCGGTGCTATCACCGGTATCGTGGGGGTAAACCGCGACGCTCTCGGCTTTGGGCTTGGCGCCCGGCCTATCGCGAATACCTACGGTTTCTGCCTTGCCGACCCCAAAGACAAGCGCGAATTCTGGCGGGACAAAGACCGGACGCAAAAAATGCTGAGTTCCCGCCGCATCATGGACGGGGTTATAGAGGGTGTGCGCGCCGGAGGCAATCAGTCAGGTATTCCTACTCCGCACGGCTTTCTTTCGTTTGATCCGCGCTACCGCGGCAAGCCGCTGGTCTTTGTGGGGACGCTCGGACTCATACCTCGGGAGAGGAACGGCCGCAAACTCTATGAAAAGGAAGCGCAGCCCGGTGACTTTATCGTCATGCTAGGCGGGAGAGTCGGCGCCGACGGGATACACGGCGCGACGTTTTCCTCAGAAGCCATAGACGCAGGTTCTCCTGCCACGGCTGTCCAGATAGGCGATCCTATTACACAGAAGAAATTTACTGATGCAATTGTCAGAGAGGCGCGAAACTTAGGGCTCTATACTTCCATAACGGATAACGGCGCTGGAGGACTTTCGAGTTCAGTAGGGGAGATGGCAAAGGAGTCCGGTGGATGCCAGGTAGACCTCGACAAGGTGCCGCTCAAATATCCTGGCCTCGCTCCGTGGCAAATATGGATTTCGGAGTCTCAAGAGCGCATGACTTTGGCGGTGCCGCCAAAAAAATGGCAGGAGTTCGATGTGCTGATGAAAAAACGCGGAGTTGAAGCCACGGTCATCGGCAAATTTACTCAAACCGGCAAATGCATTGTCACATCTGGCGGCAAGAAAATGGTTGATATCTCGCTTGAATTCCTCCATGAAGGCCTTCCGGTTCGCGAATTACATACAAAGAAGCCAGTTCGGCTTACTCCGCAGCCGGTTCCAGAATCACGCGATATCAAAAAAGACTTGCTGGAGCTCATGGCGAGACCGTCCATTGCAAGCAGGGCGTTCATCGCCGATCAGTACGACCACGAAGTGCAGGCCAGCTCCGTCATTAAGCCACTTCAGGGTAGCGGCAGGGTTCATGGTGATGCTGCAGTAGTAAAACCGGTTCTAACGTCAGAGAGAGGGGTCGTTGTCGCTGACGCACTCTTTCCGACCTATTCGGATCTGGATACCTATGCAATGGCCGCGTCTTCAATAGATAGCGCGCTTCGCGCTGCTGTGGTCGCTGGCGCTGATCCAAATAAAATTGCGCTACTCGACAATTTTTGCTGGTGCTCATCTTTTGACGAGGCTCGACTCTATGAGCTGAAGAGAGCGGCTAAGGCCTGCTTTGACGCGGCCGTCGCATACGAGGCCCCCTTCGTTTCCGGAAAAGACAGCATGTTCAACGACTTCAAAGGGTACGACGACAAAGGCCCGGTTGCCATCTCGGTCCCGCCGACCTTGCTGGCCACCGCAATCTCCGTGGTCGATGACGTCCTTAACACCGTTTCCATTGATTTCAAGCAAGCGGGCGACCGTCTGTACCTCTTGGGTGAAACAAACGACGAACTCGGCGGCTCGGAATTCTCGCAGATGCGCGGAGAGCGTGAAAATGTCTCGTATGGCGGCAATGTTCCGCAGGTTTCTTTCGATGCTAACAAGAAGATCTATGCCGCGTACGCCGACGCCAACGCGAAAGGCTACATCGCGTCTGGTATTTCAGTAGGAAGAGGCGGCCTTGCGGTAGCGTTCGCAAAATCTTGCATGGCAGGGATGCTTGGTGCTGAGATCAATCTCGGTGAAATTCCCGGAAACGCGAAGAGTCTGTCCCAAAAGCTTTTTTCTGAAACCCAGGGACGCATTCTGCTTTCCGTAGCTGCGGGAAAATCAGAGACGTTTGAAAAAAGCCTTGCCGGGCTGCCTTACAAGAGAATCGGCATTGTGCTCTCGGGAAAAAAAATCACGATAGCGAATGGAAAAATGATTACAATAACGCTCGCCGAACTTCTGCAGGCGTATCGATCAATGTTTGCAGGATTTTGATTATGACCGTACTACAAGCTACAAGCTACAAGCCAAAAGCTCTTGTCTTCGCTGGGTACGGGCTCAATTGCGAAGAGGAGACGAAATTCGCGTTTGACCGCGCGGGCGCCGAAGCCGAGATTGTGCACATTAACGACCTGATCGAAAAACCGGAGCTTCTTAACGATTTCCAGATCGCCGCGATGCCAGGAGGGTTTTCCTACGGCGACGACCTCGGGTCCGGCCGCGCGTACGGCCTTCGCGTAAAAAACCATCTCCAGCGCGAACTCTCGAAGTTTCTGCAAAGAGACACTCTGATGATAGGCATCTGCAATGGTTTTCAGATACTCACGGCCGCCGGCATTCTTCCCGGCGCTCTGCTCGACAATTCCGGCGCGCGCTACGTCGACCGCTGGGTTGACGTCAGGGTCACCGGCGACAGTCCGTGGCTCTTTGGGCTCGAAAGCCTCATGCTTCCTATTGCGCACGGCGAAGGCAGATACCACCTGCCCAAGCAGGAGCTGAAGACGTTGCGGGAAGAGGGCCGCATAGCGCTGAAGTATGAAAAGGGCGAAGTCTCCAAACATCTGGACCTCCAGGCGAACCCCAACGGCTCGATCGAAAACATCGCCGGCATTACCGGCTGCCGCGGGCGCGTGCTCGGCCTCATGCCTCATCCGGAGCGCGCGCAGTTTTTCACCCAGCTTCCGCATTGGCCGTTTTTGAAGCAACAGTACCAGCGAAGCGGAAGGGAAATCCCGAAAGACGGCCCGGGTCTGGCTGTGTTCAAGAACGCAGTTAAGTATTTCGTGTGATAGAGTAACTGCCATGGATGAGGCTTCTCGCCCTAAAGTTGGAGTCGGCGTCATGATTCTCAAGGACGGAAAAGCGCTTATATCCCAGCGCATGGCTTCTCATGGGAAAGGCGAATTTCAGTTCGTCGGCGGCCATCTGGAGCATCTCGAATCTTTTGAGGAATGTGCAAGAAGGGAAACGTTCGAGGAAACAGGCCTTGAGATAGCTAATATTCGTTTCCAATACCTCGCAAATACAACGCATTTTGCACTGAAGCACTATGTGCACGTCGCGCTAACCGCTGACTGGCACTCCGGCGAGCCGCAGCATCTGGAACCTGAAAAAAACGGTCCTTGGCAATGGTATGCGCTCGAGGATCTTCCGGAGCCGCTCCTTCTGTTTTCCCAGCTGCACGTCCGTTCGATGAGGGAAGGGGTCAGTTATTTTGACGACGTTGCATGAACTCGCTTGAAACTCCAAAATCGAGCGTCCGTTGGAATTTGTAGGGCGTAGTAAAGTGGATCACGGGTCATGCCGGTACATGAGCGGGCAAAAAAGTTTATTGGATAACTTGTGATATATTTAAAAAAATTTCCTATGGCAGTCATTGGCATAGCGGGAGGCGGACAACTCGGACGAATGCTAACGGAGGCGGCGCACGCGCTTGGGCATACGGTCGTCATTCTCGATCCCACCGAAAATTCGCCGGCCGGACAGGTTGCCGACGAGCAGATCATCGGAGACTTCAAAGAAGAGTCAATGATGCTTGCCTTGGCTGCGAAGTGCGACGTGGTAACCTACGAGATCGAGGCGGTCAACACCGAAGCCCTGGTGAAAATTGCTCAGTCCGGAAAGCCGGTACACCCTACGCCTAAGACTTTGGGCATCATACGCGACAAACTACAGCAAAAGATTTTCTTTATGGAGCACGGCATCAACACTGCGCAGTTCGTGGAGGTATCGAATGAAAGGGAGGGCGTGCGCGCAGGGGAAATTCTCGGGTATCCGTTTATCGTAAAGGCGAGAACCGGCGGATTCGACGGTCGCGGCAACGCTATCGTCCAAAATGAGTCTGACATATGGAGCGCGATGAGTCTGCTCGGACCGAAGCTATATGGCGAACGACTGATCAAGTTCGACAAGGAGCTTGCCGTCATTGCGGCACGAACCGTAAAGGGTGAAGTGGCGATATACGCGCTGACAGAAACCGTACATCAGGACCACATCTGCCAGCTTACGATGACGCCGGCTGATGTCACGATCGGAGCAGCCGAGAAAGCGTACGTTTTGGCGAGACAGGCGTTGCGTGCGCTCGAGGGGGCGGGGGTATTCGGGATCGAAATGTTTCTAACCGGAAACGAGGTGCTCGTGAACGAGATCTCGCCGCGCGTGCACAACAGCGGGCATTGGACCATCGAGGGATGCGAAACCAGCCAATTCGAACAGCATATCCGCACCATAACCGGCATGCCGCTGGGTCCCATAAATACGAAAGCGCAGGCTGCGGTCACTATAAATATTTTGGGCAATCGAGATGCTCCCGCAGAGCCAAAAGGCATCGAGGATGCAGAGAAGGTTCAGAACGTGAAGGTGCATATCTACGGTAAAGCGCAGACGCGGGTCAAAAGAAAAATGGGCCACCTGACCGCCCTGGGCGAGTCCCTTGAGGCTGCGAAAGCGAGCGCTCAGATTGCGCGCGCGTATATTTCCATATAGCATCCGATACATGAAAAAGCCTCTCGTCGGGATCATCATGGGATCGGATTCGGACCTCCCCGTGATGCAGGACGCGGCCAAGATGCTCGAAGAATTTGGCGTGCCCTACGAACTCACGATAGTATCTGCACACCGTACGCCGCATAGGCTTGTTGAGTATGCTGAGACAGCGGCGAAGCGAGGGCTCAAGGTCATCATTGCGGGCGCGGGAGGAGCTGCGCACTTACCCGGCATGTGCGCTTCACATTCCGAACTTCCGATAATCGGAGTTCCTATCACCACCAAAGTCCTCCAGGGACTCGATTCGCTCCTTTCAATAGTCCAAATGCCGCCGGGCGTTCCTGTCGCGACGGTCGGGACCAACGGCGCGAAGAACGCGGGAATACTCGCCGCCCAGATACTGGGGACCAAGGACGATGGCGTCAGGAAAAAAGTTGCGGCTTTTAAGAAGAAAATGCGCGACGAAGTCGAGAAAAAAGCACAACAGCTGGAAGAGACCGGCTTTCAGCGCTACTTGCAGGGCAAAGGGCCGCTCTGAATCATGGGAAAGCGACACAATGCATACGCATTGGCCGGGGTGGACGTCGACATCGAGGCTGAGGCGTCGCGCATCATGTACGAAGCGTCTAAAAAGACGTTCAAGAACCGCAAGGGGCTTCTTGGCGAAATCGTTGCACCGTTCGACGACTTTGCAGGATTGAAGATGGTGGATATATCCAGGCTTCCGAAGGGAAGCTATGTGTCGCTGGGCTTTGACACAGCGGGTACCAAGGTTGAGATAGCGCAGAGAGTCGGCAAGCATGACACCATTGCCTACGACCTCATGGCCATGGTCTGCGACGACGCGCTGATCCGAGGCGGCGAGCCGCTACTTGTCGGCACAAATCTCGATATTAAATCTTTGGGCACAGACGCGAGATTCCTTCCGGTAATCCGCGAACTCGCAAAAGGCTACGTTGCCGCGGCCAACGATGCCAATGTCGCCATTATCAACGGTGAAATTGCGCAGATGGGAACGCTTATGCACGGCTGGGGAGACTTCCCGTACCACTGGGGCGCCGCGTGCATATGGGCCGCGAGAAAGGAAAAACTGCTCACCGGCAAGGAAATCAGGAAAGGGGACGCCGTGGTGATGCTCCGGGAAAAAGGTTTCCGCGCGAATGGATGGTCTCTCGTCAGAAAAATCCTGACTGCGGCGCACGGGGAGAACTGGCATGATGCAAAATTCGGCAGAACTACGCTTGGACTGGCCGCACTGACCCCATCGAGGATATATTCTCGGGCAGTAGTTTCGATGTACGGCGGGTTTACTGCTCCGGGCAGGATAAAAATCCACGGCGTTGCGCACATTACGGGCGGAGGCGTACCTGAAAAAATGATGCGCGTACTGAGGCGTTCAAAACTCGGGGCGCGTCTTCATGGCCTGTTCGAGCCCGCCGAGATAGTTTCCTACGTGCAGAAAACCGGTGGCATTACCGATCATGACGCGTATAGAGCATGGAATATGGGACAAGGGCTCGCCATTATGACGCCGGAGCCGGAAGCCGTGATACGCCACGCAAAAAAATATGATATCGATGCGCGCATCGCTGGCGAAATTATCGGCAAAAGCGGCGTGGTCATTACGAGCCGCGGTGCGGAAAGACCGGGAAGCGAGCTTAGGTTCGACTGATATGGAAGAGATACTCAAGGAGACGAATTTCAAATGGCTGGGCCCAAAAAAGACGGGTAAAGTCCGCGACATATATGAGCATAACGGAAACCTCGTCCTTGTCTCCACGGACCGCCATAGCTCGTTCGACCGCATCATCGCGCATGTCCCAAGGAAAGGAGAAATACTCAACCGCATTACCGCGTTCTGGATGGATAAAACGCGCGACATCGTGCC
>JAGVDT010000063.1 GCA_020058565.1 Minisyncoccota bacterium
ATCCGGGTCGTCTACCCGTACGGCTACACGGATTACACCATGACCGTCTATGGTCCGGGGGGCTCGAATTCCTGCCGCACCTACTACCAGCCGCCAATATATTACCCGCAGTGGCAACCGCAGTATTGGCAGCAAATCGGCTACGGCACCGGCTATTATTACAATTTTTAAGAAATGCGTATGCAGCTAAAAGGACTGACAGATTACACACAACCCCTGGTCGCAGCTGCCACGCTCTTGAGCCTTGCCGCCCTCTTGTCGGCAACGATCGGCGCGTACGCAGCCTACAAGATAAAAGTTGCTGGCAATGTTATCGAAGTCACAGGATCGGCAAAAGAATCCGTCGAGTCAGACTTCGCGCGCTGGACGATTAATCTTGATACAAAGACCGGGATGGAAGGCCAGCAGCAAGGACTCGACAGGCTGGATGCGGCCGCAAAGCGCATCGTGGCATATCTGGAGAAACAAGGCCTGAACGAAATCGAAACGCCGGCGCCGAGTTCAAATCCGGACTACACGTATCCGGAAAGGTCCGCACCCGTGCAGGTTGGGTACACCGTTTCGCGCCAGATAATCGCGCGGTCGGCGGAGGTTGATACGCTGACCGAGCTTTCCGGTAATTTATCTCCGCTTACGGGCCCTTCGTACAATGTGATATCAAACGGGCTTGAGCTTACCTATCAAAAGCTTCCGGAAAAGCGTATAAAGCTTTTGTCCGAAGCTATCAAGGATGCCAAAGCGCGAGCAGAGGCGATCGCTAAAGAAACCGGCCGATCCGTCGGCGCGCTGCGATCGGCTTCCGGTGGTGTCGTGCAGGTCCTTCCCCAAGGCGGAGTCGATATCAGCGACTATGGTTCATATGACACGCAAAGTAAAAGTAAAGACGTGATGGTGACCGTTCGCGCAAGTTTTACTATTAATTAACAATGGTCTCATTAACAATGATCGTAAAAAATATATGACAACATCTCGACAAAAATCAGCGGCAAAGAAAAACATCAAGAAAGCGCAGGCGGCGTGGAAGGGCATGACCCATCGGCAGCACGCGCTCGCGCAGCCTCAGGGGCGCGGCAGAAAAAAGCCGGGGACTACCGGCAAGGGCAATTTTTATCGGATAGAGCTGCGCCCGAAAAGCCAGTTCAGCAGTTTCCGCGTGCAGGATGTCGGTAAAAAAGGAGGATTGGAGCGCCTTGCCGGCAGGCGCAGAAGCGGCAGTTGGGATGCGGTATCGTGGCTCGTTGCCAAAAACAAGGCGCAGGTGGTCGGAAAGCATCTCGAAATAACCGGCTCAAAGGAAAAAAGCGTCCTCAAACAACTGAAAGGACCGATAGTCCACGTAAAGGGGGATATTTTTAGAGCGCATCCGCGCAACGTCCCGGAAGCAGACAAGCCCACGCCGGCGATGCGGCGGGCACAGAAGACAAATATTAAAAAAGCCCAGCAAGCGAGAGCTAAAAGAAGCGTATGAAAGGATTTGTAGTAAACATCGAACAAGCAGCGCAGGATAATGAAAATTTTCGCCGTGTGCTGTATACGGATACAAATGTGCAGTTGGTTGTGATGTCGCTTCAGCCGCAGGAGGATATCGGTGAGGAAGTCCACGACCTCGACCAATTCATCCGTGTGGAAAAAGGGGAAGGCGTTTCAGTGATCGACGGCGTCGAGCATGCGCTCGCAGACGGCATAGCCCTCGTGGTGCCGAACGGAACGCGCCACAACATACGCAATACTTCGGCTGACATGCCGATGAAGCTCTATACGGTGTATGCGCCGCCTAACCATAAAGACGGTATCGTCCACAAAACCAAAGCAGATGCGCAGGCCGACGAGTCGGAGCATTTCGACGGCAAGACCACCGAATAATATGTCGACCGAAGAATTCAAAATAAACGGCGAAGAATTGCTCGCAAAGATCAAAGCGCTCATCCATGAGGGCAACATCCGCCGTATCACCATCAAAAACGAAGCAGGGGAAACCGTTATGGAAATCCCGCTGACTATCGGCGCTGTCGGCGCAATTTTACTGCCTACTTTGGCTGCGGTTGGAGCCATAGCGGCGCTACTTACTAAATGTTCGATTATTGTTGAAAAGAAATAATCTATTGTATGAAAAAGAGAATCGCAATCGCAGGAATAGTTTCGGCGCTTTTCGCTCTCCCGTTTGCGGCAAGCGCGGCGCAATTTAAAGCAGAAGAAAATCCGTCGCTCGGCACGGGAGAGACGGTGCAGGGCAATCTGTATATGGGCGGTGGCAATGTTTCGAGCGCGGGAAACGTGCGCGGCGACCTGATAGTCGGCGGCGGCAACATCATCGTCAGCGGACCGATTCAAAACGACCTTTTGGCAGGAGGGGGCTCTATTACCGTGACCTCTGATATCGGAGGTGATTTACGCATCGGCGGCGGCAACATCACGGTGCAGGGTAAAGTCGCCGGGGACGCGATTATTGGCGGCGGGCAGGTGACGATCGGCGGGGCTGGCGTAGGCGGAGATGCGGCAATCGGAGGCGGTGCAATCACCCTGACCGCGCCGGTCACCGGCAACGTAAAAATAGGCGGCGGGGAGGTAAAAATCGACGCGCCGGTCAGAGGCAACGTCGAGATCATGGCCGAAAAGGTCACGCTCGGACCGCGTGCCGTTATCGAGGGAAATCTAACATATAGTGCGAACGAGGCGGCGACCATGCAGGAAGGCGCAGTGGTCCGTGGCGAAACGGAGTTCAAACAAATTGAGCAACCATCCAACGGAATATCAGCGGCGGCGATAGGCGCTTTCTTTACGCTCGCGCCACTCGCAAAACTCCTGATGTCGTTTGCCGGAGCACTGGCAATCTATCTGATTTTCCCTCGATACGCTCGGGAGCTTATTGCGGATTTTACGGCCAAGCCATTGGAAAACCTTGGACGCGGATTCGTCACGTTTATCGTAATGCCTGTCGGTTCGATTATTCTGATGCTAACAATAATCGGCGTGCCTCTGGGGGCAATAGGTCTGCTCGGCTTCATTATCACGATGATTTTCGTGTCGCTTATCGCACCTATTGTCACCGGCTCGGTCGTCCATGCATGGATCTGGAAGCCCGCGGAGTATCAAGTGAATTGGTGGATAATCATGATGGGGGTCGTTATCTATTTCCTGCTCGGATTCGTCCCGTTAGTCGGCTGGCTTGCGAAGTTCGGCATTATGCTAATTTCACTCGGAGCGGCCGTTGCCCTCAAATGGCGCATCGCTAAAGAGTGGCGATAACGTAAAAACTATGGAAAAGATTAAAATCGAACACCATACGCTCAGTGGAGGCATGTGGATCGCTGCGTGGCTCTTTACGATCGGCTTTCTGCATTTGTCTTTCTGGCAGGGCGTCCTTGCGTTACTGATTTGGCCGTACTATCTGGGTGCGCACCTTAGCATGTTGGGCATGTAGACAATGGACTGGAAAGTTCCGATTGGGATACTGATTCTTCCGCTCGCTGCATGTCTTCTATGGTTTGTCTTCCTTCATCGGGCGGCTCCGACGAGTGTCCTTTTCGAGTCAGAAGGCAACCTCGTTAAAGATAATCCAGGCTTTGAATCTGGCGAATGGTATCTGTCGTACGAGCAGCCAGGAAAGCCAGGGCTTGCGGTGAAATTGTCCTTCGATAGTAAAAGCAGATGTAAAAGAAAAGAGGTTCAGGGTTTGTGCGACATGTCCTTCGAGCTGGGAGAACGCGTGCGTATCGAAGGAAAGAAAGCGGGTGATACCGTGCGAGTCGTCACACTGACCTACGTGGATATACCTTCAGAAAGTGGACTAGCAATAAAGCTCTATTTCTACAATCCCGCGCTGGATCAGGGTCCTGGCGGAGCGCAATGTACCGAAAAAGGTCTTGTCGCGGTGCCCCGAGTAATCCCGCAAACATCCACGCCACTAACGGAGTCGATAAAGCTCTTGCTACGAGGCGAGCTATCAGAAGAAGAGCACGGCCAAGGTATCACCACCGAGTTTCCGCTTGCGGGCGTAGCTCTAAAGCACGCAGAAATTATAAATGGTATCGCGACGCTTACATTTGAGGACCCGCAAAACAAAACTGGAGGTGGCGCTTGTAGGACCGCAATCCTCGCACGCCAGGTAGAAGCCACTGCAAAACAGTTTCCGACGGTTAAAAGTGTGCGCCTCATGCCCGAAGAGGCATTCCAACCCTGATGCGCGGATCGTAGCCGCCTAGCATCTGATTTTGCTGTTAGACAGCATTGGGTACAATGCCCAAATGCCCAGACAGAAATCGGCAGCAGAGATTGTTGCAATAGAATCGGCTCAGCGAGCGACTGAAACAGCGATGGCTGATGTGATCGAGTATCTGCGTACCTCTGTCGCGCCGACCTCTGAAGAAGCACATGCAATCATCGACCGTGTGTTGCTCGAGCATGATTGTGATTCCCCTGAGGGTCACATAGTGGCAGGTGGCGCGCAGGCGGTAGAACCACACGAAAGGGGGCATGGCAGGATTAATCACGGGGAGGCAATAGTGATAGACATATTTCCGCGATCAAAAACAAGCGGCTACTTCGCCGACATGACCCGCACCGTCTGCATTGGAGAGCCGTCGGAAGAGCTGCAAAAAATGTACGACACCGTGCTTGGCGCCCAGGAACTAGCGATATCGATGCTTGCGCCGAGCGTTGCGTGCAAATCCGTACAGGTAGCCGTAGAAAAATATTTTGTCGAAAAAGGCTACGAAACATCCGGCAAAGGCAAAGAATTTTCTTTTGCCGAGGGATTCGTGCATTCGATAGGGCATGGTGTCGGGCGTGAAGTGCATGAGCCACCATACTTTTCCAAAAAACGCGACGACGTGCTGATGGTCGGCGATGTAGTCACGGTAGAGCCGGGGCTCTACTATAAAAATATTGGCGGGGTCCGCATAGAAGATCTACTCGTGATCACCGAAGATGGGCACCGCAATCTGACAAATTTCAGCAAGAACTTATCAGTTCGTCGATAGAGTACTGATTTTGATAGACTTCATACCTGAATTTGCAGCATTGACCGATTTTTGTAAGGTGAAATAATTCACTCAGCATTATTCACCACTTTTTAAAAAGTTATATGAGCGGACCGGAATCAATAAAACAAACAGGGTATTCGAGCGATGCTGAAGTAAACAAGATGACTGAAAAAGCGATAGTTGCTATAAAACGCGCCGGGGCTGAAGAGCCTGATTTTGGCGAAATGGATGTTGAGAAGCTTCGCAAGAAGGCTACGCTTGCGATGAAAGCTGACGCTGGTAATGCGGAGACAAGATTTCGTCCGGGCAACAGACTTCGAACGTATACCGGGGTCAGGAACCCGGATGGTACTTTGAAAGACGAAACATACAATGGAGAGTCTTTTATCAAGGAAAATTCGACGATCTACAGAAACATTGATCCACTCAGATATCCAGCAGATGAGCCTGACCCCTCGATTCGAAACTTTCCTATAATGGGGCACTATGAGGCCGATGGGACATTTGTTGAGGGTATTGGCCCGGACACTTTGTATAACGAGTACGCAACCGATGCTCCTGATCATCCAAAGAAGAAATATGGCATAGAGCCAAAACCAAGAGAGTGGACCGAGGGAATGGCTCAAATCCCAAGTTATTTGGTGGAAATTCCTGAAGGTAAGGGAGACATTCAGGTAAATACTGCGGGTGGCAAAAAGATTTCAGTGAAAGGCGGAGATTTTATTGTACTTGATGAATTGGGAGAAGGTAAAGTTGGTGTACAGGCGATAGAAAGGGCTTCTAAAGAAAGAACGTATAATCCCTGGTAAATATTTGTTGGCTTATCCCCATTTGAGCGATCTACGGGGGATTTTCATGCGAGACTTACAGCGAAGGGGTCGTATTTCCAATGGTCACACCGGAACTAATGGCGCAGGTGAAAGCCCAGCTCGCGAGCGGCATGAAGCGCGCGGACATCGAGCAGATTTTGCGCGTGGCGGGAATCGAAGAAGCGGACATGGCCAATGTTTTTACGCTCATCGAAATGGCAAAGGGCACCAATCCGGCCCAAACTGCAGCCATAGACCCCGCGGTGCTTGTGGAGCCCATCACCTCTGCTTCTACAAATGCGCCGCTCGCTCCTCCTGCCGTAAAAATTGCGCCGCCCGCGCCGCCTCCAATCTCTCCTGTACCTGCAGCACCTCCGGCTCCGCCAATTGTCCCCCCTGCACCCCCGCCGCCATCGATATCGCCCCCGCCGCCCAAAATGGTGCCGGTCTCGCCAGCCGCCGCGTCCTCCTCAGCAATCCCAAGGGCTATAGTCACTCCTCCCGCGCCTCCGCCTCCACCGCGCCCTCCGGCTAAAAACATGACGGCGACCACTCCGGTCGCGAGAGCCGCTATTCCGGAATCACCCGTCCAAAAAAAGAGTTCGAGCCGCGCCGGCACGTGGATCGCGACGTTTGTCGTGATTGTCGTTGTGATGGCTACGGGAGGCCTCGTGGCTTTTGAGAAAATTGATCCACAGGCGTACCGGGCGGTGCTGCAAGAGCCATACCGAATACCGCCGCTCTACAGCATAGCGCAAGAGTATTTGGGGGCATACATACCGTTTCCCGATTCAGAAGAAACGGTACGGCTCGACGCACTATATGCCAAATACTGCGCGGCCGATGTGGCAAAGTCGGCGCCAATCACGCTACCGCTTTCAGTAGCGTCTTCTTCTTTCTCAGAAATTTCAGATGCGATAGAAAAGGCAAAGTCAGACAACCATCCCGCACATCTCGCGCTTCTCTTTGATGAACTAACGATCTTGGCGCAGGCTGATGTGGCCGCGACGCAGCTGGGGGAAGACGCTATCGGCGCAAAAGCCGAAGATGCTTTCACGCAGCAATTTTCTCCGATAGCGCAGGAGCTAAAGTCGCTTTTCGCCGCTTTTGAAAAATCCGGACTCACGCCCGATGCGTGGCTCGAGAAAGTACCGGTAGACGTGCAAGACCATACGGTCACGGACGTGGAGTTCACTCTGTATTCGATCTGGTACGAAAAAACGAGAAACGACGCATTTGTACGGTTATCAAGCGCTCAAAAAAATCGGACCGAGGGAGAATTGCTAAGATATCTGGCTGAGCTCCACGAACTCCTGAACGCCATCAGCGCTGCCCGAGAAATGTTGGCGCAGGGCGCACAAACAGAAACGAATAAAAAGATTGCCGAGGCCACCGTAGCCTCGACTATGCAATTGCTGGAAGAAGGGAGTCCGCAAGATCGAGCGGCAGGATTTCTGCTTTCGCTCCTGGGTGTTTCAATACTGAAAGAAAAGAAAGACTTCGATCTGTCGCTGCGCTACCAACGCTGCGCAGCGGAAAAATACTTCGATACGTTTTCGATGTACAACCTTGGCGGGTATTACGGAAGGGGAGTGGATTCGGCCACGTATCCCGAACTCTCAATAAAGGCGCCCTTGTCAAAAGATATGAAAACCGCGTACTACTGGAACATGGCGCTCGTGCTCACCGACAGCGTGGAGTACGGTTTGTTTGCTGATTCTAGGCAAGCACTCGGTGCGAGCACAGCCGCGGCCATAGAAGGCATACAAAAGGCGGGCGGTTTGACGCAGGAAGAACTGGTGATGCTAGAAGATGGGGCGTACGAATTTGTGGCCCAAAAATATCCGGAAGTGACTGTGAGCGGTTTTGAAGTGCCGGCCCCGGTACAGTCCACTACGACACCGGAGATGAAGGCAATGGAGGCTGAGGTCCAGTAATTTTTCGATTGCATTTGGTACAATGCGCCTATGGACCCTATAACCGCCTCAATTAGCGCCGTAGTGGGAGCGGCCGTAGCTGCATTCGCGGCATTTCTAAATTTTCTCCTCTCGTTTTTCGGATTTTTCATCGTTTTAATCAACTCGATTCTTTCCGCTCTGCATCTGGGGTAGGCCTACCATCCGTGCGCTCCTCATGATATTCTCTGCAATGCCATCAAACTGGTGGCAAGTGTAGGCCCTAAAACATGCCTATGGCATGTTTGGGCGAACAATTACGAAGTAGTTGTTTTAGCCGAGATAGCTCAGTTGGTAGAGCACGTCCTTGGTAAGGACGAGGTCACCGGTTCAATCCCGGTTCTCGGCTC
>JAGVDT010000051.1 GCA_020058565.1 Minisyncoccota bacterium
GCGCTTATTTTCTTGAGATCCTCATCTCTGAACCCGAGGAAATATTCGAGCATCGCAAACATGCGCTTAGCGCGCCCAAGCGAGCGCTTCCTAAGAATCGCACTCAGCATCGTGTCGATGCCGCGAGACGCTTCCGAGACGACCTCGAGCCCGGATTGTTCTGGACGAGGATTGGCAGATTTGCCTGGCATTGGCTGAGGCTACTCTTATGGCGCTTTGCAGTCAATACACAAGACAGTACAATTCATGCATTGCGCATGAGAAATTCTCTCAAAGCAGTTGCTGTTGTCGCCTTTGCGGCTTTTTTCGTTTGGCTTTTGTGGTTTCTCGTGCAGGACAAAAACATTCCAATTCTAGAGCCGGAGGGCCTCGTTGCCCAAAAAGAGCGCAATCTCATGTACGTAGCAACACTTCTGATGCTTGCGATTGTGCTCCCTGTTTTCGCGTTGACCGGCGTTATTGCCTGGCGCTACCGGGCCGCCAACAGACGCGCAAAATACCTGCCGAATTGGGAACACAACAGTGTAGAGGAAGCGATATGGTGGGCAGTGCCGTGTTTTATCATCGCCATCCTTTCGGTACTCACCTGGCACAGCACGCACGACCTCGATCCGTTTCGCCCGCTTCCGGGCGAAGCCAAAACCATTCAGGTGGTCTCCCTCAATTGGAAATGGCTTTTCATCTACCCTGACGAGGGCATCGCTGCGGTGAATTCGATTACGATACCGATAGGCCAGCCGATAGAATTTCGGATTACCGCGGATTCCCCGATGAATTCTTTCTGGATCCCGCAGCTCGGCGGTCAAATATATTCGATGACCGGCATGGTTACCAAACTTCACTTGATAACGAATACGCCGGGCACATACACTGGAGCGTCCGCAAATATCAGCGGCAAAGGATTTTCCGGAATGACGTTTTCGGTACATGCAGTCGCTCCCGATGCGTTTGCCGCTTGGGTGGCATCAACCTCGGCAAACTCGATGCTCCTCGATGAAAGCGCGTACGACACGCTGGCGAAGCCTTCGGAGCGCGAGCCAGTGCGCTACTATGGCAAGGTGCAAAGCGGCTTGTTTGAAACAATAGTCGGCCGATTCAGCGCAGGTATGGGGTCGCACGGACATTAATCCACATGAACATCTTCGGAAAACTTTCTTTGGACGCGATACCCCACGACCCGGTCGCGCTTGCAGGCGTGGTCTTTATGTTCTCGGCGGGTATTGCCGCGCTCGTAGCGCTTACCTATTTCAAGCTTTGGCGATGGCTCTGGGAAGAATACCTCACATCACTCGACCCGAAAAAAATCGGGATCATGTATATAGTAGTCGCTGTCTTGATGCTCGTGCGCGGCATGGCAGACGCCGGCATGATGCGCCTGCAGCAGGCTATTTCAGTCGGTGACAGCTTCGGCTACCTTTCGCCGGAGCATTTTCAGCAGGTTTTCAGCGCGCACGGCACCATCATGATTTTCTTTGTCGCGATGCCGATACTTTTCGGCCTCATCAATCTCATTATGCCGCTCCAGATAGGCGCGCGTGACGTGGCATTTCCGTTTCTCAACTCGGTCAGTTTTTGGCTTTTTGCGGCAGGCGCCGGTCTGATAAACCTCTCACTCGTGCTTGGAGAATTTTCCACTGCCGGATGGCTTGCCTACCCGCCGCTTTCCGAACTCCAATACTCGCCCGGCGTCGGCGTCGACTATTGGATATGGGCCCTGCAAATATCCGGCATCGGGTCGCTTCTCTCCGGTGTCAATTTCATCACCACAATATTTAAGATGCGCGCCCCGGGGATGACGTTAATGCGCATGCCAATTTTCGTATGGACGTCGCTTTCGAGCATGGTGCTGGTAGTGTTTGCTTTTCCGATCCTCACAGCCACGCTCTCCATGCTCGCCCTCGATCGCACGCTGGGAATGCATTTCTTCACGACCGATCTCGGCGGCAACGTCATGATGTACGTGAACCTGATCTGGGCGTGGGGACACCCCGAAGTCTACATATTGGTGCTGCCGGCTTTCGGCATATTTTCCGAAATCGTGCCGGTGTTTTCGCAAAAGCGGCTCTTTGGATACACGTCGATGGTGTTTGCAACCGCTGGCATAACCTTTTTCTCGTATCTCGTATGGGCGCATCATTTCTTTACCATGGGCGCGGGCGCGAAAGTAAACGCTTTCTTTGGAATAATGACCATGGTGATCGCAATACCGACCGGCGTCAAAATTTTTAACTGGCTTTTCACCATGTTTCGCGGCCGCATCATTTTTTCGAGTCCGATGCATTGGTTTTTGGGATTCGTGGTCTCTTTTACGATCGGCGGAATGAGCGGCGTGCTCCTCTCGATCCCGGGTGTTGATTTCGAACTGCATAATTCCCTCTTCCTCGTCGCGCATTTTCACAACATGATCATCTCCGGCGTACTTTTCGGGTACTTTGCGGGCATCACGTACTGGTTTCCGAAAATATTCGGATTCAAGCTCAACGAGAACCTCGGCGTGTATGCGTTTTGGTGTTGGATCGTGGGCTTTTTCGTGGCGTTCATGCCGCTCTATATATTGGGCATGATGGGCGCTACGCGCCGACTTGATCACTACGACGCTTCAATGGGCTGGCAGGGGCTTTTCATCGTCGCAGGCGTGGGTGTCTGCATCATAGGCCTCGGCGTTCTGTTCCAGGTTTTGCAGATGTACGTCTCGATCCGTGATCGCAAGAAAAACATCGCCGGCGCCGACCCGTGGAACGCGCGAACCCTCGAGTGGTCGGTCCCTTCGCCCGCGCCGATGTACAACTTTGCGCACATCCCGCATGTGTATGGACGCGACCCGTTGTGGGCGAGAAAACAAGGCATAGAACACCATGAGCCGCCGTATACCGACATCCGGATGCCGAAAAATTCCCCTCTCGGGCTTCTTCTTGGCTTGTTCGGTTTTCTATTCGGCTTTGGCATCATATGGCACATGTATTGGCTCGTGCCGGCCGCTGCGCTCGGCGCGATAGTCTGCATCGTTGTCCGCGCGCTCGACGAACATACTGAAGAGACCATATCTGCCGCAGTCGTCGAAAGAATCGAGCGGGCGAACCCCTCTGTAACCGTATGAACCGTACCGAAACTGAGCACGTGCGCGATACAAGCCTTCTGGGTTTTTGGCTGTTTATCATGAGCGACTGCCTTTTGTTCGCTTCGCTTTTTGCAACATATGCAGTGCTCGGCCACAGCTACGCCGGAGGTCCGAGCGCCAGCGAAATATTCAGCCTGCCGTTTGTGCTATTGGAAACCCTGATACTCCTCACCTCAACCCTAACCTGCGGCCTTGCGGTCGTTGCACTATATAAACGAAATCGCGAACAGATTCTCGGCTGGCTTTTTGTGACTGGCGCACTTGGCGCTCTGTTTCTCGCTTTGGAGTTGCATGAATTTGTGACTTTGATTGCGGAAGGCCACGGCTTTCAGGCGAGCGCGTTTCTTTCGGCGTTTTTCACGCTTGTGGGTACACATGGTCTCCACGTCTCAATCGGCCTTTTGTGGATGCTATTCATGATGGCTCAAGTGTACCGTACGGGGCTCACGAACGTGACCGAGCGGCACTTGATGTGTCTTGCGCTCTTTTGGCATTTCTTGGACATCGTCTGGATTTTTATTTTTAGCTTCGTGTATCTGCTGCCGATTATTGTATGAACCACGAACCGAAATTTCATGGCTACCTCATAGGATACCTCCTGTCTGTTGCGCTCACGCTCATTGCTTTCGGCTTGGCATATCTGCATATAAACTCCGGCCACCTGGCTTTTTCCCACCAATTCCTTGTCTACGCTGTCGTCGCCCTCGCGGTACTCCAGCTCTACGTACAAGCAGTGTTTTTCCTCCATCTCTCGCGGCATCCTGAGGCAAGGTACAACCTCGTGTCTTTCATTTTCACTATATTTATCGTGCTTTTTATCGTGATCGGCTCGCTCTGGATTATGAACAACCTCAACTACAATATGACTGCCGATCAAGTGGACGCGTATCTGCATAAAGAGAACTGATATGCCCGGGATCGTCATCCGGGAATATTTCCAACTCACGAAGCCCGGCATCATCTACGGCAACGCGCTTTCAGCCGCCGCGGGCTATTTTATCGGCGCTGGAAGCGGCATGTCTGTTGCCGATTTCCTGCTGATGATTTTCGGCGTCTGCCTGATCGTTGGGAGCGGATGCGTCCTAAATAACTACATCGACCGCGATATCGATGCCAAGATGGAGCGCACTCGAAATCGTGCGCTCGTGCGCGGCGCCATACCGCTTCATGACGCCGCTTCTTTTGGGATTCTTCTTGGAATATGCGGGATTACACTCCTCTATATAGTGAGTCCGCTGGCGCTTTTCGTGGCGCTCTTTGGGCTCTTTGTCTACGTCGTGGTCTACAGTGTCTGGTCCAAGCGCTACACGCTTCACGCTACGATAATCGGCGCGGTCGCAGGGGCGGTACCGCCCGTGGTCGGCTATGTGAGCGCCACCAATGCGCTCGATGTCGGCGCTCTCCTTATATTTCTAATTTTATTTTCCTGGCAGATACCGCATGCGCTTGCGATAGCCATACGCCGGGCTGAAGATTACCGGCGAGCCGGGATCCCGGTGATGCCGCTCACGCTTGGGCTGTTTGCGACAAAAATCCAGATGCTCTCGTATGCGGTGCTTTTTTTTATAGCCGCGGTCACCCTTAGTTTTAAAGGGTATACGGGAGCAACGTTTATGTGGCTGATGGGCGGACTCGGCGGGCTCTGGATTTTGCTGTGCCTAAGGGGTTTTTTGGCAGAGGACGGCCCGCAATGGGCCAAGCAAGTTTTTCTTTTTTCGCTGATCATTATCTGCGCTTTTTGTTTGCTTGGTGCGTTTAATTCTATGCTGCCGTAGAATCAGAGGCCGCTCGCAAACATGTCACAGATCCTGACAAGTCAGAGTTGTCATGGAATCCACATCAAAACAGGCCTCACTGTGTGAGACCTGTCTTGCGATGTTTAGTGAAGTTTAGCGGAGTTTACTGCTGAGGCCGCGGAGGAACGCCGTCCATGATGTGTTTCGCGGTCACATTGGTGCCGGAAACTTCTCCCATGACGTTGAGCGTGTCGCCTACCTGCACGTCTCCTACGGTGATCGTGGTGACTTTGCCGATCTGCGCACCCGAGGCGTCGACCGTATAGGTGGTACCGTTTTCACCGGTGAGGGTGATGGTGTTGCCGTTTATGGCTGCGACAGTGCCGCGTGTGCCGTGTCCACGACCGCCATGTCCGCCGAAACCATGCTTCATCATCGGGCCATCTATAATTTCTGTTGCGGTGACCGATGTGCCACTAAGAGTGCCGCGCACAGCGACCGTATCACCGACAGCGACCGCGCTGAGCGTAGACTCCGTAGGTGCTGCGCCTTCAGTGCCTTTCAATATTTTCGCGCTTGATGCGTCTACCGTGTAGTCCATCGTGCTGGTATCTCCAGGCCTCTGGCTCTGCACCGTAAGCGTGGTACCCGAGACTGAGGTGACTTTGCCGACGACTGCCGGCCTTTCGCCGCGCATGCCCATCATGCCGATACCGCGCTCCATTTTCATGCCACTCTCGGAAACAGCAGTGGTCGAGCTCTGGGCGCTGGTAATCCCTGCAAAGCCGATGCCAATGGAGGCGAGTACTGCTAGTACGGGGAGCCCTATTCGAGTAACTGTGTCTTTTGTTGTCATAATTTTCTAACTAGATTTTTAAGGTAATGCCCCTACAACTCTGAGTGCTCGAGTTCGGGGCGAACATTACAGGGTAATGTTGTAGCCCGGGTAGATGAAAGTCGTCACTCCCACCATGTCTGTTACTACCCCTGTGCTAGGCAAAAAATTACATTTCCATTTTTGGCAGGTCTAAATTTTATGGAGTCCGACCCAACTTTCCTGCATAAAAAAAGAACCGCCCGCAAGCGCGAACGGCCCTGCAGGCGATTGAATTTTACGGCTTGGTGACTATGTGTAAAGCTCTCTTGAGCGTCGACAGCTCAGCATCAAGACGATGATTGTCTTGATATGCCTTCTGGGTCTTTTCCTCTTCCCGTCTTCGTTGCAAGTGAGCTTCAGCCGTTCGAGCCTTTTCCTGATCCAGTTGTGATCGAAGAGTGGTGATTGCATCGTCATTTGTCCGTATCGCGGACTCAAGCAACGCAATCCTTTTCTTCTGCTCTGCGATGATAGCCTCGGGCGTCTTGGGTCGTGCCATGGGTATACTCCCTATTACCGCAACTATCATACCACAGATTGCATATTAGTAAAGTATTCCGCTGGGTGGTACTTAGTCGACAAACGTGCGTGTCTAGGGTAACCCTAGACGGATCTGATCGAGTTATCGACTTGCCAATTAAAGAAGCCGTGAGGGGTAACCCTACGGCTTCAATGTTACACGCACAGGATGACGACTGGACTAAGAGAGCCGAGTAGGCTTCATCATATTTCAACCGGTCGGCTTGGGTACAAGCCGCCGAAGTCGATGCTATGCGGATAGAGAAAATCAGCATACTGAGAGGAATCCCGAACGCACTTAGCCGCGACCGCAGCCCACATTTGATCAATTGAACTAGATTCGTCAGCATCGCTTGCTTCTTTGACCCGTGCACCACGGAGCAATACTAGAGTCCCTTGTCCATTGTGGGCAATATAACCATCAATGCTCAGAGATTCGAAATATAAATCCGCAGTGAGGTACACGTACACAGGTGACCCCGTCGGCAACACGGGAAAATTCATTACTCGAATGACAACAGATTCATCCTCACTGTTGGTGATGATGAGCGCAGCGTTTGGCAACATCTTCCATCTCCTGTAGCTCTGCTCGTTCGCACTTCAAGGTTTATAACACAATTTAAACCTCGATGATAGGACACATTTCTGCCTCGTCGACAGATGCACGCGCTAAATGCGTGTCTAGGGTAACCCTAGACGGATTTAGTCGACGAAGGTGAGGGCTTTGCCCCGTTTGCCGCCGCGGCCGGTGCGGCCAATGCGGTGGACGTAGTCTTCGTACGTCGTTGGGAGTTCATAGTTGATCACGTGGGATACGTCGGCTACGTCGATGCCGCGTGCAGCGACGTCGGTAGCTACGAGTACCTGTACCCTATTGCCTTTGAAGTCAGAAAGCGCGCGCTGGCGTTTGTTTTGATTTTTATTGCCATGTATGGACTCTGCGGTAAATCCGCGCTGCTGAAGCGTTTTTGAAAGCTTTTCGACACCGTGTTTGGTGCGGCCGAAAACTAGCACTTTGCTGAATTCTGGCTGAATCAATAGGTCGTGAAGCACGTCTATTTTTTGTTTGCCGCTTGTTCGTACTACGTCTTGGTGGACACTTGCGGAAGTGTCGCCGGTTTTTACCGATACGCGAACAGGATTGTTGAGGAAGTTTCCTACCAGCGCCTCGATTTCGCGCGAAAGCGTTGCCGAAAAGAAAAGCGTATGACGTTCGCGAGACATATGGCTCATGATGAATTTCATGTCGTGGATGAAACCCATGTCGAGCATGCGGTCTGCTTCGTCGAGTACTACGGTCTGGAATTTTGATAGGTCGAGCGCACGCTGTGACATCAGATCTTTGAGTCGCCCTGGGGTCCCGATCACAAAATACGGGTCATCACGCAAACGCCTTTTTTGAGGATTGATATTTGCGCCACCCACTACCGATGCCGAGAGAAATCCGGAGCCACGGGCAAAGCCCAGGTACTCTTCTTCGATCTGCTGCGCAAGCTCGCGTGTAGGCACGATGATCAATATGCGCTGAGAACGATCCTGTACGACTTTGTTTAAAAGCGGGATCAGAAATGCCGCAGTTTTTCCTGTACCAGTGTTTGCGATACCTACTACATCGCGGCCCTCGAGCACATGCGGGATTATCTGATCCTGAATCGGGGTCGGGGTTACGTAGCCTTTAGCTGCGATGTTGGCTTTGATGCGTTCATCGATCGCAAAGTCTGCAAACGTGTGCTTCGGTGTATAGACTTCCTGCATTTCTTCAACTGGCCCTTTGTTTATAAAACGAGAGACGTCGTTGAAAACGCCAAAATTGCGTGCTTGTCGCGGCGCTCGCTGAAAGTTTCGGCGCTGACCGCCGCCGCGATAGCCGCGGTTATTTGATCGTGAATTATACATATGTATGTGTAGTTCGCTCCAATTTCGCTGCGTCGGAAATGGACTGCCAATCATTCGCAAAAATAAGTGTGCCGAATGTTGCAGCTCGCCGAGTGGCGGAATTGGAGCTGAACTTACGAATATTGTCTTACAAGTCCGGTTAGATTCGCGCCCTCGCCTACTTATCTGGGGCGGTCTCGGATCTACCAAGACAAAGAAACTATGGAGACTAGCTTGACTCCAGAAGTATAGCAGACCCAGTTAATTTGTCAATGGGAGATTGGTGAATTAGCACGCTAACTGCACCAAAGTTTGCAGGCTAATTGCACCACCTGCCGAGGCGCCGATACTCCGGCGATATGGCACATACACATATCGGAC
>JAGVDT010000072.1 GCA_020058565.1 Minisyncoccota bacterium
ATTTCTTACCTTCTTTTATCCCCACAAACCTTCATAAGCATCAAAAACACGGTGGCTATAATGCGCACATGCCACCGACCGACACTCCGACACCCAAAACACCGCAAAACTCTACTGGCCCCACCGTCGGAATCATCATCATAGTAGTAGTGCTCCTCGTCGGTGCAGTGTATTTTCTTTTCAATCAGATACAAAATAAACGCAATGTCACTCCCCCGTCGTATATCCCCGGCGATCAAGCGTAGTCGCTACCCTATCAGCAATTTCATGTACGAATCCTGTGCGGTCGCACAAAATCCGTACAAGTAGAATAATTTGGCACAATCTGATATAGTCCGCGTGATGTCAAATGCCACAAACGTAAAAGTCTCTCGCGACGATTCGCGCTGGGAACTAGAAGTCCGCGCGGAGCTCCCCTCAGAGGCGCTTTCCAAATACCGCGCAGACGCGCTTAAAGAAGTCACGGCCGACGCCAAAATAGATGGTTTCCGCCCCGGCAAAGCTCCCGAAAGCGTCGTATTAAAACACTATGGGGAGCAAACGATACTCGAGCACGCCGCTGAGCACGCCGTAAAACACGAGATCCCTGAGATACTGGCCAAAGAAAAGGCCAATATAGTCGAAAGCCCTCGCGTATCCATCGAACCCCCGGTCATGGGAGAGCCGCTCAAATTCGTAGCGCGCGCACCCTTAGCTCCTGAAACCAAACTTCCTGACTACAAAAAAATTGCAGCAAAGAAAAATGCAGAGAAAACGGAGACTCTAGTGACCGACGAAGAGCATGCAGAGACCATGAAGCACCTCAAACGCGAAAAAGCTCGCATCAAGCACCTCGAAGAAGGCAAAGACCCCACTGAGGCAATGAAGCTCGCGCGCGAAGTCGATGAAAAAGAGCTTCCTGATCTGGACGACGAATTCGTCAAATCTCTTGGCTACGAAGACGTCGGCAAATTTTCCGAAGTGGTGCGAGAAAATTTAAAAAATGAGAAAGATTTGAAAGAAACCGAGAAACGCCGCGCTGCCCTGTTGGATGAGCTAGTAAAGGCGTCCGACATTAAATACCCCGCAATTCTCAAAGAATACGAACTCGACGACATGGAGGCTCGCATGGCGGGCGACCTAGAGCGTATGGGTACCACCCTGGAAAAGTATCTAGTACAAGTAAAAAAGACCCGCGAAGACCTCCGCAAGGACTGGGACAAACAAGCCGACGAACGCGCAAAAGTCCGGCTGGTACTCGCCGAAATTGCTCGCGCAGAAAAGCTCGAGCCCGACCAGGCAAAGCTCGCGCACGAAATAGAGCACGCCAAACAGCACCACCCACAAGCCAACGACGCCGCTATCCGCGCCCACATATCACACGCGCTAAGGAACGAAGCAGTGATCAATTTCCTCGAAAGCCAGAAATAGGAGGTCAGCCACTTGACGAGCATTATAATACGATTATAATGCTCGCATGGCTCAGAAAATCATCAAAATAGGCACTTCTCTAGGTATTACCCTTTCCAAAGATTTATTGGAACGAACTGGCCTTACTGTCGGCGACAGCGTAGATATCGAAACTCAGAAAGACGGCACTCTTAAAATCGTGCCGGTCTCCACCACGGCTTCAGAAACTGCGCAGTGGGCTACCAGATTTGTACAGAAACACATAAAGGCATTCAAAGAATTGGCCGACAAATAATATGTCGGTGCGCTACCTCACACTTGAGGATGTGCTCGAAATGCACGCGATTGTTGTTAAGCTTTCCGGCGGATCTCACGGTGTGCGTGAGCGCGAAAGCCTGCTCGGCAGTCTTGAACGTCCTAAAGCTGCGTTTGGCGGAAAAGATATGTATCCAACACTTTTTAGCAAAGCGGCGGTATATATCGATTCGATTGCACGCAACCATCCTCTCGTCGATGGCAATAAAAGAACGGCTTTTTTGTGTGCGGCGCGTTTTCTCGCAGAAAATGGGGTTAGTTTGGATATGAGCGACGACGAGATTGTCAGGGGCGTTATATGGGTAGTAGTCGAGCACCCTACCATTGAAGAAATTGCCGCGTGGCTAGAGCAAAACAGCAAAATATGACCGATGCAGTGTACCCAATGCGGATCAACAAATACCTCGCGCATAAAAACCTCTGCACGAGGCGCGAAGCGGACACACTGATACAGGCAGGCAAGGTATTGATCAATGGCCGCAAAGCAGTGCTCGGCGACAAAGTTGCAGAGGCAGATCAGGTAAAAGTGCTTTTCCGCCAGAAAAAATACCGCTATTTCGCCTACAATAAACCGCGCGGGGTCATCACACACTCCCCTCAAGAAGACGAGCGCGACATCAGGCAGAGCATCCCTATACAGGGAGTTTTTCCTGTGGGCAGGCTTGATAAAGATTCACAGGGTCTCATCATACTCACCGACGACGGCAGAGTCGTCGATAAACTGCTCAATCCCGAATACGATCACGAAAAAGAATACGTGGTCACGACTCGTGAGCCACTCGCTCAAAACTTTCGCGAGAAAATGGAACGAGGCGTACATATCGAAGGCTACAAGACCAGGCCGTGCAAAGTAAAAATCTTGGGCGGGAAAAAGTTTTCGATAGTACTTACCGAAGGCAAAAAACACCAGATCCGCCGCATGTGCGCTGCACTTGGCTATGCGGTAGCAGACCTCGAGCGCATACGCGTGATGAATGTGACGCTTCAGAGCCTCCACAGCGGCCGCCACCGTGAACTAAAAGGTAGCGAGCTGTCAAAATTGCTGACTTCGCTCGGTCTCTAGAACGCGCTTTTTGGAGGTCAGACCTCCAAATGGAGGTCTGACCTCCAAATTCTCGGTATTATTTTGCGAGATCGAGCGTTTCGTCGATGCGGATTTGACGCACAAATTCTGGCACGTGCGATACCAGGATCATCGCGCCTTCGTATTCATCGAGTGCTTTGGCTATTATCGGCAGGTGGCGGAAATTCATGTGATTGGTCGGCTCATCAAGTATCAGGAGCGCAGGCTTCATCAGTACTAGCCGCGCAAATGCCACCAACCCCTTTTGACCTTCTGAAAGGTTGCCTATTTTCTGATTGATGAGTTCGGCGCCAATCAAAAAGCCCGCTGCAGTTGCACGCATCTTTTCTTCAAATGGCTTTTCCATGGCTTTGTACAGTACGTCTGCGACCGTGGCATTGAAATCCATGTTGGAAAAATCCTGTCGGTAGTAGCCTATCTTGATATCGCTTTTCACCTTTATGCCTTCGGCGGTTTGATTCGCAATGGATTCAAGTAGGGTCGATTTACCGATGCCGTTGGGCCCCGCCAGCAATAGGTGCATGCGTTTTTTCAAGATCACCATTTTCTTATGCGTTACCGGTTTACTTGCCCCGAGCCCTGCTTGCGGTGAGCCTGTTGAACCCGTCGAGGGGTGGCCCATTGTTTTATACGAAGTGATGGTCAATATTTCCCCTACTAGATTTTCCGGCGCCTGAATTTTAAAAGGTTTGATGGTTTTGTCTTCTTGTCGCACATCGACGATGTCTTCTTCGGATTCAGCAATTTGGTCACGCATTTTTTTAGCGACCAAACGCATTTTGCCACCTTTTTGCGCAAAGAAGTTCATTTTTTCTTTGCTCGCGGCGATCTTTTTCTCGAGCTGCGCGTTTTTCATGTTTTCGCGCTCGACGCGCGCAGTGATTTCACGAAGCACATCAAAATAATTGCCCGCATACTGCTCGACTTTATGCGAGCGTACGTCGAGGTATATGACTCCCTGCGTAAACGAATTCAAGAAATCCGCGTCGTGGGAAATCACTACCACCGTTTTGTCGTAATTTTTAATAAAATCTCTCAGATGCTCAATGCCTGCCTTGTCCAAATTATTCGTCGGCTCATCAAGCAAAAGTAGATCTGGGTCTTGGATCAAGGCACTCGCCAAAAGTAAACGTGCTTGCTGTCCGCCAGAAAAAGACCCGATGATACGGTCGTGGACCTGCGTGTGGCCTTTGAAATTCACTATTTCGAGCACCTCGTCTATACGGGGATCGATGTCGTAGATCCGCCGGCCGGCGGATAGGTCAAACATCGACTCGAAAAATTCCCGCACGGTCATCCCGATCTTTTCACGCGGAATTACTTGGCGACCTAAAGCTATCGAAAGCTTCGGGAATCGCACGATCTCGCCTTCTTCGGGCTCTATTTCGCCGGTGAGTAGTTTAAAAAGCGTGGATTTACCGGCACCGTTTTGACCCATCAGGGTCATTTTCATCCCGCGTCGTATTGAAAAAGAAGCCTCATCAAGTATGGGCCTGTTGGGTCCAAAAGCGTGAGACACGTCTTCAAAGCGCACTATGATTTCATCCGTAGCCATCGAGACACCCTATAGTACTTATGCAAAAAAGCGAAATGCAGATATGTTTACCGAGATTAATTTTAATTTTGCGTTTTTTGCACGTTGCGGCTTTGTGAGAGTCTTCGAGCAACTTCGTCTGCAACCCTCATAAACTCAGACATGGGCAATTCCAACGCTCCGTCTTTTTTAAAACCCACATTCACGAGCACATCCGCCTTGTGTCTGTCTTTTTCGCGAAGCGAAACATCAAGTGTCACGCGCCGACCCGCCTGTTCAAAAAATGCATCCACGCCATGGTATATATCCAAAGGTGAACCGACCGCAGTATAAAACTTTACAGGTTCCGAGGTATCTTGACACAATTCCGCAACCTTTGCGCGCAAATCCTTTATCAACTTGGATCTTTTTAAAACATCTGGCTGATTGAGCTTGGCTATTGTCACCGCATCGTGATACCCAACATATCCATCAGTCCTACTTGCGGCTGCTTCTACGCTACCAAAAAGTGCACGCTCTGCATCATCTCCATCGGAAATACCTGGCTCTTTGTTCCAGGCCTTCTCTTCTTGAAAACGTGCGCGTAGACCCATAGACTATATTATATACATTATTTCATTGCTGCTTTTTACTTTCCCGCGGCACAAACCACTGCGCCGCGGGTAAAGATCTAAGCCCACTGCCATTCGCCAGCCGGAATTTTCTGCGAGATACGCACACCGCGCACCTCGACAAAGATTTCCAACTCACCAGAGGCGAGCCAGAGCCCTTGTTCGTCCGGGATGTCGAGCGGCATGCCCGGATAAAGCCTAGCGAGTGCCTGCGCCCCTAACGCGGCGGCGGCCTGCCAGTGTGCAAACGCCGCTGGGGAGATTGCGACGTCGTCTAGGTCGACGATGTCGCCAACCTTGTAATTTCCCTGCGGCATAGCGTCACCACGGAGACATGTGTGAATGGTCGACGATTTGCACGTCACGCAAGGCATCCGCAGGCAACTTTTTCACCAGCACCCGCATCATGCGCGTGATGAGTGTGGCCTTTAGCGGTACGAGACCGCGCGCACGGCACCTTTCGATTGCCCGGACGAAGAGCTCACGCCCTACGCCCCGCCGCCGATGCGTCGCCATGACAAACACACCGACGATTTCCGGCATGTCAGCGCCGGACTCGCCTTTGGGCGCGATAGTCGCCGCGCCAACGATCTCAGCACCATCGAGCGCAACGATTATCTCGTCGCAACAAAGGTGGCGATCGCCACCTAGTGCGACTACAGCGGTGACAGTCAAAGGGTCTTGCGCCTTGGCCGCAGCGAAAATGAGTCCGTCGGCAACCTTGGAGACTTCGCCACCACTCCTAATTTCGTATCGCATTTCTTTCTCCTATGTTTACCCGACCGCGAAGCGGTTTAGGGCCATACTTCCTCTTTCAAACGCACCGCGTCCTAAACCATATGGTCGGACCAAAGCAAACCGATGCGTTTGAAAAAGGAGACAAGGCGCGACCAAGCGCCTCGCTCCAGCAACTAGTCAGCGTCACTCTCCCAGGCCGCTTTCGCAGCCACGATTCGCGGGACGAGGTCCCACTCTAGTGCCACCAGGAGGCGATACCTCTTGATAACCCGCAATGCGCAGAGGGGGTGTCCGTCAATGTCGACGGACACCTTAATCGGGCCATTGTAATTATTCAGATACGTATAATGTGCGACGGCACATATCTGAAAGCGGCCGACCAAACCCCGAAACGTCCGTTTTTTTATCGGACGGTACAACTGAGGGGGGGGGTGCTCCTCAGTTGTCAAGAAAATTGCGGCATCCGAAAGGATGCCCATAATTTTTTCTCCAAGACTATCTCCAGCCATGACCGCAACACATCCCGGTGCGGCTTCGGGCGAGGTTTCCCTCTTTTCAACACACAAAATATTTATGTGCTCAAAAGAAGGAGGCGGCAAAACAAACCGAATGCATGCCGCCTCTCCGAGTTGAAGTTATTCACAGAGTCTGGAGAAGCTCCTCGGATGTAAAGAAAAGGAATCCTTCCCCTAAATCCCAATTGCCAGAACCAGGATAAAGAAGGAGCGCTCCGCTGAATGTCGAATTTTCTTTGAGAAAATTCCGCATTCGAGCGATCTGCTGTTTTCTTTTGCCGCCAAAGCCGACGACAGAAAACTTGCTCAGGTCGAGAACATTTTCACGAAGCGGCAGCTCCGCACGCGGAACTCGTTTCATGTATGTTTTCTCGTCCTCAAGCATTCTCGGAACATTCAACAAGAAAACCTCTCCCGAGAATTCGTGCTCACGACGCACGCCCTTGCGGCGATATGCGATCTTTATGGTCCCCGCAACGGGATCGTTCCATCCATGACTCATGCTTTATTTTCCTCTCTTTGAATTCACCAAAATTGATGAACTCAAAAAGTAGGGCGAGATGGTTACCAACCTGACGACGCTCGCCCGCGCCGGCTGGACCGAC
>JAGVDT010000018.1 GCA_020058565.1 Minisyncoccota bacterium
CGTTCCGCCGAAACTTTCATTCCCTGCAGCGCATTCTCTGCGTCATCTGTGGCCATGTGCAGATTTTATCATACGTCTGGGGCGGCTTTTTTACTATCAACACCCTTATGCGTCACGCCAACAAGAGACTGAAATCGAGGCTTCAGCGTTTCTTCCCTTCCATTCACTCGCACCTTTATCGGGATCTTTTTCCCCGCAGCCTCATCCCATCGAACTGGCGGCATTACCGTGAGCAATGCTCGAAACCGGGCAAACTGCGATGCTCCCTCCTTCTTAAAAAGCTTCAAAAATTTTAAGTGCTCGGCGTCAGGTTGGTAATTTTCTAATTGTTTTTTTACAACATCACTACCTCTCAATTTTTGATGTGCCAACACCAGACGCCTCTCTTTCAATGCGTGCTCAAACAGCAGTATGCATCGGTCAAAAATCCCCAGTACTTTTTTTCGCATCCGCGTATCGCGCACTATGCGCACACCGAGCTTAGCGACAGGACTCCGCGCATAGTCCTTGTTCGCGTATGCGATGTTTTCTGCATATGCCCGATACGCTTTTGCCTGAGCAAGCGCCTGCTCGAGCATTTCCAATTGTAATGGGTGGGCGGCAATTGAATCCCAGTCTCCGCTCGAGAGCGCATCTTTGATCAGATGTGCCATTTCGGCAGCGCGTTTATGGCTTATGACTAACACAAAATGCGGCACGAGATCTTGCTGACCGCGCATTTCTCGGCCCGTTTCTTCGGAGGTAGACTCTGCTACGAGAAGCTGGCCCAGGACGCCATAATTGATAAATCTGATCGCATTAGTGATTTTCTGCGACGCGAACAACGCGCTGTCTCCCGTATCAAAACCAGCGGATTGTTGAATGATTCTGCCGTCGATATATGCTTTGAAATGCCCAGAAAGATCAGTTGAGCGCATAATGTCATCAATCTCGTCCGTCTGACGAACGGTCGTTTCAGTCCCAAGATAGTGTAGCTGTGAACCAAAAATAACCGCTATGTGCTCCGTAAAATCTGCGTACTCCTTATTAGGATCTGAACCTTGACCTTGCCGCCGCCATTCTGCTTTTCTCTGCTTTATTGTTGCACGTTCTTTAGCGATCCGCTTAATAGCAGTCGCCTCAATGCCGCTCAAGTCTGCAGGGCCTTCCTCGGCATCGCTATACACTTGCCGAGGTTTGATAAAGGAACTCACCCGTACGCGAAGCCATTCCTGCCAGATTATTTTCTCTAAAAGGGGATCGATTTCCTGTATCGTACGCAACCCATCCAGCCAATCTTCTTTGGAAAAATCAGGGTTTGTTTCTTTTTTATAGAAATAGGTCGGATCTATTCTTTCTCCCATCCCTACAGTGTAATACAGAAATCCGGCGCGGAGGTGAATCCGCGCCGGGGTAGTGTGTCTAACACTTGTACGAGGTCGCGACGTTTAGGCCGCGCGGGACTCCTCATGCAAGACGTCAAACGTGTCGCGTAGGCCTTCGGCGCCGTCGAGCTTCAGTGTTCCCCTCTCGCTGACTCCTTCATGGACTACGAGTCCAATCTGGAAGTCGATGTTAAGGTTCAGCACTCCACTCTTCGGATGAACTCGCCAAAGCTTCCAGATGAAGGGAGGCTGTTTCATGCCCGCCCTCCAGCCCTGGATGCTCCAGACCTCCTCCGATTCCGCACTGAGCTCGAGAATTTTGCTCGTACCCAGTCCCGCGTTGAGCGTATAAGAGCCGTACTGGCGTGCCAGCTTGATCGGCTCCTCCCTACCTGACGCTCTCTGCATATCGCCAATCTCGGCCATTGACGAGCGGTTCGGATCGAACCCAAGGCGCACCAACACATAGCACACCCCTGGCTCCTCCGAAAAAGCAGTGAGACGCGGTTTACCCTCGGCGTCAACGAGGAAGGAGCCGCGAACGGCCAAATCATCACCCCTTCCGAACTCCGGCTCGTTGCGAAAGTCAACCGGTACGATGAGACGACGGCGAGTGTCCCTGGCCAGGCGGTGCCCAAGAATCAGGCTCCGCTGGGTTCCGCCATCGACCTCGAGGAGGTCGATGCGGATCCCCGGCTTCAGAACGTCCTTGCCGACGTTACGATCGCGGAAGTACGTGAACAGATTTGCTGTGGACATCATCCACTCCTTCGTCTAGGTTGCATTTGCGGCCTCAGCGACCGCAGAGCAGGGATCTCCTACTCTGTGGTTCATCGTATCACGATATGCGTAATCTGTCAATCGTCTCGCTCTTTTCCACAGGCGTTCCAAATGAGCGAAAATTATACGTTGAAAGGCCTCATACTACAGCGATGCGACGACGGCCAGAAAGCGTGACGCGAGCACCTCAACGCGATGGTGGTACTGGATTACGACCAGCGCGTGGGGAGATACCTCGGAATCATGGTGAGTTTGTTAAACCAAAGAGCAACATAGAGCAACTGGTAGCGTCTATGAAAGACGCTCTGAATCAAATTGGCTCCCCGAAGCGGGTTCTGACGCAAGAGGAAATTGCTCGTCTGTTACCATATTACGAGGGCATTCACGAAATTCCGCCAAAAACGTCGCCAAACGGTAGCGAGCTTTGGAACGAACTGGCGCTCTATCAGGATCAGTTACGAGCTGCCCACGAAAAGCAAGGAGACGCGTGGATGAAAGACCCACAGAACAAAAGCAGGATTGATCATCTTGCAACGCTGCACCCAAGAGGGCGCGAATTTAAGCCACTTGGCCTCCCTTTCACACCCAAGGGCTCCGACGTCGATGACTTGCCGGAGATCCCCCCATTTCTTGCACTTGCTATGCATGATGATCAAAGTCTAGAACATGGGACGCGCAATCTTGCCCAAAAAGCGCGTGATGCTTTTATTTTGGCGTTAAAAGGGGCGAGTTTCAAGGACACCCCTGAAGGTAAACTGTGTCAGATTTTCGCCAAATTGTTCCAAGAACGAAACAAGTTGCATATTGATGCGCACGATGTGCGTATGAAAAACCAGTTTACGAACGCCGCGCTTGCACTACTAGCGTACAAAATAATCTATCCGCTCGTGCAAAAGCGAAAAATGGGTGATGGATCGTCCAAGGAACGTGTAGGGTTTGGAATAAATCTCAATCTTCTTGATCGCCATGCAGAAGTATTTCTGGCGAAGGAGCGGTGGGATCGCCTAGAAAAGAAAGTTGCCCAAACAAATGATCCTGCGGAGAAAGCGCACCTCGTACAAGAGCTTAACGCACTAAAGGAAAAAAAAGATGATGCGGACACGTTTTTATCCAACATTGCAAAAAACTACGGCATAAAACAGCCACTGACGATATTCGAATCGTTCGGAAATCGCCTCTACGTCCGCGCATCTTATTTACCCGTATTCGACACGCCACAAACTGCGGACGCTCAGCCCGGTCGAGCAATCGCATCCCGGAGTCTTGACGCTGCGCTGAAAATGCTCTCCGAACGTGAACGTATCAATGAAGCGAAATTTCGATCAGACGATCTGACCGAGCGCTCCGCCGAATTCTCTAATATCTTGCAATCAGCGTTGAATAGCACCCCTGAATACGAAAATGCCCTAAGGCAGTTTAAGGAAGGCATAGCAGATGCTGATACCCTTTTTGTCGCGCGCGGTATTTTGAAGGAGCTTATCGATAGAGTTGCCGACCTTCGTCGCGTAGAAAACGACACTGTTGCAACACTCAATCCAATAAACAAAAGCCCCCAGAGTATTACCCAGCGCAAGGCGCAATTTGAACCTATTCAAGAACTCGCAACAAAGGTATTGCTCCAGTATGAGAAACTTCTTTCCGAGCTCGGGACCATGGTTTTTCCATCTTCAACGTCAAATAAAGCACTAACACGAGAAGAGTTTCAACAAACGGTTGCCAACGTAATTGAAGCGGATCGCTTAGCCGCATTTTCTGAAATCAGAGATAATCGCGAGCTCTTGGAGTCCCTGATGCGAGTGCCTCGGGGAAAGCTAGCGCGCGAAAATCCAATTGCTGCGTTGCAGGAAATTGAGGCTATAATTGGAGCCTACCTTGCAGCCCGTACCGTCATTGATAAGAAGGATTAATAATTTTAAAATTAAATCTATGGCAAAAAATCCCGAAGATCCAGGAGCTCCAGCGCGTCGCGCCGCAATTGAGCGAGCAAAACACCTTGGTACAGACGACACTTCTTCGGAACAAGAAGGTGGAGAAAACTTGTTATCTTCTCAAGATTCGCCTGTTCTCGATAAACTGCGCCAGCGACGCCGTTCACGATCCGGGGCTGGATCAACAGCTTGGGGTATCGTTGCGGAGGATCTGTCAGAAGTGAAGGCTGAAGTTGTGGGAGCGGCAAATGAACGCCTTGGAGACACCATAGAAGCAATTAAGGCGTTTCAAGTATCCGTTTGTGAGCAAGCAAATGGCCACATTCTTCAAATAGATCAACTCGAGCGCGTTCCACTAGTTACTTTCGATGATGTTTCGAAGACAGTGAAGCCTGTCGACATCGACGATCTTCCCTTGCGCGATGTCGTCAAGAAATTTAGAGAATCCATAGATGCCTACCGAGAATATACTCGTATAAAAGTTGCCGACGCAGAGGCGACGCTTGCAACGTTGCGTACAATGGAAGGACATCAACGGCAGCTTGTCAGAGCACTGTCTGAGAAAAACTAAGTATGGCCTATTGGGAACGACGAGCGGGTGGAGGAGGCTTCGACGGACGAAGAAACAACGTTACGCTGCCTCCTGAGGCGGTCTATGTGCCCCAAGAACCCCTTCAAACAAATGTAGATCTTGAAATAATTCGTTCGCAGGCGATCATGGAAATGGCCGAGGCAAGTGGCGCTACCTCCGAGGAAGTAGAAGAAGGCTTGAAATATCTCAAATCACACCCCCAATTCGCGGACGCCATCCGCAGCGACTTTAATGCTGTTTTTAAACGCGTACAGGGCCTCTCGCCTAGTGCGCTGCGGGAGATCATCGAGGACGAGGTGCATGTCTTAGCAGAAAAAAACCCTGATCCTACCGCGATCCAGAGACTACAAAAAGAAGGTGTGCTCGTGCCAGTCTTGATGACAAAACAGGCAACTGAACTTGTCGAAGCAGAGGGTGAAGTAAAAAATATGGCGAAGAAGAAAGTCGGTCGAATTAAGACAAGCAAGAGAAGTGCTCGCTATGCGGTGGGCGGCTCCGCCGCAGGTATCACACTTGGTGCTGCTTATCTCGATCTGACATTTTCAAAGCAAGGCCTCGGCAATATCGTTGATGTCGTTGTTGACAAACTTGGCATCGACTGGGTTATGCAACACGTGGGGCGCGCAGTATCCATGAATGGCACTACAATGTCGGTGGTCGAGCAGGCGGCGTATGGCAAGGGAGTTGTAACGCTCTCGCTCGTCCTCGGAGCTCTTGGCTATCTCGGCCACGAAAAATGGAAAGCCGAGAAATTTTTTGACCTCTTCCGCTTCAGAAAGCATCCCATGAAGGCAACGATAAATTCGGCGCTGGTGGCTATGTTCCTTGGGCTCGGTTCCGGAGGTGTGACGACGCAAGTCACTGAAGCGCCTCGTGCCGGCGCACTCGCAAGTCGCATCAAGGATAAATTTGAACCGACGGCGGCAAAACTTGGCGACGCTGTGAAGTCAGCGCGAGGTCTTCGCGATCAGGTGTCCCCCATCATTACCCAACGCGTCGAAAGGGCGTTTAACACGGGACGCGCCGCGGTTGGCCCACTTACGGCAGCTACGTGGTGTGCATTTAACGGCGACGTTCCCAATGAAAGTGGCCAGACGATTTCCCAGCGATACGAAGGCAGAGATCGATCGAAACTCGATCTCATCCTTGCGGCGTGCAGAAAAATAAACGCACTACCAGAGTATGCCGCAATTGGCATGAAAGAAAAAGATGGTGCGCGTCAGCTGTTGCACTATTTGACCGAGCCCTTGCCTAAAGATGCAGAAGCGCTTGGTAACCATTTCAAAACTATGCTCGATCTTTCAAACGAGCGAGCGAATGTCTCTCTTATTGGTGCGATCTTCGGAAAAATAAACCCCTTCTCTGCATCATTTTGGCGCTCGTCCGTCGGAATGGAAACACTATTCCGAATGCAAGAACAATACCCCAAAGAATACGCTACACTCATTCAGAAGGTGCAGGGACTTCAGGTTATCAACACGTACCTTTCAGCGCTTCAGGCTGAGCTCAAAAACGGCCCAGCAAAAGTGAGCGTTGACCTTAGTCTGCAACTCGCCTTACCAAGCCTGGGGTACACATCCGAGGAAATACAGAAGCTTACGATTCCTCGAGAAGATTTCAGAGATGTCCTCGAGCCGAACAAAGTTGATGCCATCGTTAACCTCTTTTGGGGTACCTCGACCGCCTGGAAGGCCCGGCAAGACATAGTCGCTCGTGATCTTGTGCAAAACCGCATGGGGGATTCGGATGGAAGTACCGAAGTGCTTCTACAGCGCCTTAGCTATGAAGGAGCAATCTACAGTGCATTCCTCTTTCTCGTCATCGGTTCGATCCTCATTTCAGGAAGCCTCCGAAAAAAACTAAACCGCTGGTACGAGGCGGATATGGATGCGTATACAGAAAAACTCTCTGCAAAAGAAGATGAGCTTATCAACGGCATTATCGCTTACGCACAAGCCCTTAGCGCCGAGTCATCCGCAGTGCTCCGCCAAGGTGGAGAACAAGCAAACGCGAACAACCTCATCGGCGATCCATTTCGAAAGGCGGTGTCGGTTGCACTACGCAAACACGTCGCAGAGCGGGTGACCGATCCTCGTTCTGGAAAGCCCCTATCACAATCAATCGATGCAGAAGCGTTTATAGATCGCGAGCAGGGCATCCGTCACTTCGATGACGAAGAACGCCAGAAAATACTGCGGTCATATGAGTCCAAGCTCTCCGAGTGGCAAGATACGCTTGCGGAAAATCCATTTGCGACGATCAGCGAACTTATGAATCTCGTTGATCCCGCATTCCGCAAGCTTGCCCAAGCGCTCCTAACAGCTAACAGCACAAATCCTGGCACACGCGAGCGCGAACTTGCCATTGAATCACTTAGGAACGCGTTCAACGAACGCGAACGCGGACTTATGTCGCTCCAGGCTGATCGCGTGGCTGCACACATTGCACGATTGCAAGCTCGTCGTGAAGCTGTTCAACAGATGGCAGGAAGTGAGAGTGACATAGAGGTCGTCCTCGGAACTGAAACCCCGAAATTCTCCCAGAAGGAACTAATTGCGTCGTTCATCCTCGCGGATATTGATACCGAAATCCATACATGGCAACATGCGCTTGATTCTCTGACTCAAAAGGGAGCAATTGTAGGGCCTATTTCAATAGACCTCCAACAGCTCACGAATGCGGAGTGGAAATCAGAACAAGATGCATTTTTGCGCCGTGAGATCGAGCGATTCGCTGCAGGCACTGAAATCGAGGCAGAAGGAGGCGATCTTTTGGAAAAAATAAATGAATTCGTAGACGCCATAGGTAAAGGCATTGTCCCGATACAGCGTGAATTAGATGCACATCTTAAAACATTCAACCCCAGCTCGACGCTGACCTTCGTGTATGGCTACCATCCATTGCGCGAAGGGCCGACCATTTCGGCACTTCTGACCGATTCCTCGTCGTCTGACATTGCTCCCGTTCGTATACCCTTTACCTATAAAATACCGTCCGAACAAGGACGCGACACGCATAAAGTCCTTGCAGACGTTCGTGGCTGGGCACGTCCGGACGGACCGCTGGCGCAGCGTCTACGTGTAAGCACTCTTTTTGAGAAAATGCGCGCAGATTACCGATCGCAACTGGATCAGCTGCATACACTCAATGCCAACAGACAGTATGATGCTGATATTGTAAAAGAGAACGCTCCATTATTCGATTCGTTTATGCGCACTGTCGACATGAAGCGAAACCAAGAGCAGCTAATGGAAAAGCTTATAACGGGTGGAACATTGAGTCCTGAAGATGTAAGAGTGTTCACAGAGCCCCTTGCGGCAATACGCGATATCTGGCGTCGATCGATTAACGACGCAATCGACCGCTCAAAAACTCGTAGATTCGCAAACATGGGTGACCAACGACTCATGGTTGGCTTCTTCGCCAATGACGAAGGCTACATTTTTTCTGTGCCACGTGGCATTGCTGAACCCATCGATATTGACACAGTCCCGGAAGCCGACAAATTACTTATAAAGCGCGCTGCAGTTGTATAAAACGAATAACCCCGCGGAATCCTCCTTTCGAGCGGGGTTACGAGTGCGTTGACAGCCCTTTAGACGAGTGCGCAGATGAATGCCCCAATGAGGAGCGCTGCGACGCCTAGATAACGCTGAAATCTCCAATGCGCTTTTGCATGCACAAGCGCCACCGCGCCGGTTGCCGATATGAAAACAGCGATGAACCACATCGTCACGCGAAATCCATGCTCTGCCGACAGAATGTAGCCGATAAATCCAAAAAACGTTACAAGCACTGTGACCCACGCGAGAAACTCAAAAAAACGAAGAAATCCGTTTCGCGTATGCTCCACCGCCGTATTCTTATCCATGACATGCTTCCTTCCGTTTGCGGACCAGGCGTAGACGAGATGCGTCGATCTTCGCAAACTATATCACTACAATTCAACATATGCCACCCCTCGAAGAGAGTTCGAAAATACGTTACCACCCCTTCGCCACTAAGGCTTTTTCGGCCGCTGCTTGTTCGGCTTCTTGTTTCGAGCGGCCGTCGCCGAGGGCGATTTTTTCGCGGCCTAAATACGCCGCGACGGTAAAAGTCTTGTCGTGGTCAGGGCCGGTCTGCGAGACGAGCTCGTATGTCGGCGTGATACCGACCCGCTCTTGGGCAATCTCTTGGAAACGGCTCTTTGCATCTTGCCACAGGCGCTTCTCAACAACCTCTTCGGTCTTATGAAAAAGCTGCGCATCGATGAACGCATACGCCGCCGCATAACCCTGATCGAGATAGATGGCGCCGATGACTGCTTCGAACGCGTTCGCGAGGATGATCCCGCGCGCGCGGCCGGTGTCTTTCGCCTC
>JAGVDT010000017.1 GCA_020058565.1 Minisyncoccota bacterium
AACCAACAACCTTTTGCAGCATATGCAGCAGGTCGAATATCGTCTGTCACTATTCAATCGTTTCATGCTCGCCGCTCTTGGAAGCGCGTTTATCACGCCCGGACCATTCTCGATTTTCCGCAGCTCAGTAGTGCGCGAGCTTGCAGGCTGGCGGCACGGACACTCGACCGAAGACATGGAAATGGCACTCCGCATCCAGCATGAAGGCCATTTGATTGCCAACTGCCCGAACGCGATTGTATACACGTCGACACCACCAACGCTGCGCAAACTTTTTAAGCAGCGCGTGCGTTGGACGTATGGATTTTTGCGCAACGCCGTAGATTACCGCCACATGGTCGGTTCGCGCCAGTACGGAAACCTTGGCGTAATGATATTGCCGACTGCACTCCTTTCGATTGCAACGGCGATTTATTTCTTTGTACGAGCACTGACGGAGTTTGCCCAGCAATCCGTGGATACGTACACTAGGATCGCCGTTACGGAAAGCCTTCCTCGATTCCATTTCGAACTTTTTTATTTGAACACGAGCGCTATGTGGGTGCTCGTCTGGCTCGCCGTGGCCTTGATACTAGTACTCATCTCAGCCGGCGGCTGGATAGGCACTGGCTCGAAGCGTCTCCCAGTCGGCACACCGCTTTTTGTCGTGTTTTATTGTTTCCTGGTACCGCTCTGGCTCGCGACCGCAGTATTCCGCGCCACTTTTAAGTTAGGCGTACGCTGGCGATAATATGATGGAACCTGCCGTAAGCGAGAGGAACGCGCGTTGGCGCAACTACGTCGTGGCTCTCGCTATCACGGGCTTTATTTTCTTTACAGCCTTTTACGCGAGCAATTACTTTAACGAAAAGCGCATCGCCGACATACGGGCCGCACAAGACGACATATCAACGGACATTCTCTCGATAGAAACGCAGTTTGATCTCCTACAGGAACGCTCGTGCGATGACATCGCGGAAAACACCGTACTCCCGAGTGCCCTTTCATCGCTTGGCGGGCAGCTCTCCTATATGGAAGTGCAGAATCCGGACGCTCCTGAGGTGATCCGGCTCAAGCGCCTATACAGCCTCCTCGAGATCAAAGACTACCTGCTGATGAAACAGGTAGCAGCCAAGTGCAAGCTTAAACCCATATTTGTGCTGTATTTCTACTCCAACGAAGGCGACTGCGCAGACTGCAAAAAACAGGGCTACGTGCTGACCGCGCTGGCGCAAAAGTACCCGCAGATCCGAATTTACTCTTTTGACTACAACCTGGAGGTGAGTGCGCTCCAAACGCTGATAAACACCGAAAATATCGGGAGTGAGCTCCCCGCGCTATCGATAAACGGCAAAGTGCGTTACGGCCTGCATATGATACCGGATATCGAAGGCATAGTGCCGCAGCTTTTGACTATGGAGCCGGCGACAAGTACTGAGACTCAGTGACTCACAGGAGTTTTGCGATTGTAAGGGAAAAATGTAATATATCTACCGTGGCGAACCATTGCTAGGCAATTGTGTTAGCCGCTTTGGCTCCTGCTTTCGTGCAAATTGCATATGAGCTTCGGCGGACGAGACGTGGTACAAACAGCCACCGCTTGCCCTTCGAAGCTCCGATGTATATCGGAGCGTAGTGGTGCCGCTTTAGCTCAGTTGGTAGAGCAACTCTTTTGTAAAGAGAAGGTCCCCGGTTCAAGTCCGGGAAGCGGCTCTGAAAAGTACGCTAGACTTTGCTTTCGGGCTGGCCCTTGCCTTTGGCGCTTTTACCGTTTTTTCCTTTCTTTGCGGCCACGCTTGGCTCCGGTGCGGCAGCCACGGACGACTCGGGTTTTGTTTCGGCAGTCGCGACTGGATTTTGGGTGTCGGGTGTCGAAACCGCGGGAGAGGCCGCAAGCGGCAATGGCGACGCGTCGCGGAGATTGCGGATCGGAATTTCGCCCACCTGTTTTAGAAACTCGTTCTTTGTCTCTTTACGTTCAAAATGATGCTTATGCGAAACCATGTCCGCGAGGTTGTGTGCCGCGCGTTCGCTGGCTCGTGAGAGCGCCGCGAGAGAAAGCGCTAGATCGTGAAGCACGACACGCGAGATTCTCAGCGTTGTTGGCCCAAGCTTACGGCATTCTTCAATGCCCCAGATGAGAAATGCCTTGATCGTAAGCGCTCCCTGGTCGGCAGCGAGTCTCACGCCGGGCAAGAAAATTCGCGCATGCTTTTCTTCCCAATTTTTTATTAGGAAAAGCGAAGCTATCCCCAGAACAGAGACCCCTAGCACTATCGTGGCTAGCATCTCCATATGGTACTACTTCACTGAGAGACGTTCCATCCGGACGACTTCCACCTTTTCGCCGAATTTTTGTACTGCCTGCGACACTAGTTCGCCGATGGTGACGTTTGGATCTTTGACAAAAGGCTGGTCCATGAGGACTTTGTCTTTGAGATACGAATCAATTTTCCCCTGGAGCGCAACCTGGCGTTTGGCTTCCGGAATATTTTCGACTTCTTTGGCAAAGACTTCGCTGGCAGCCTGGATGTCTTCTGGCTTTACGTCTTCGCGAGTTTTGAACTGCGGCGTCATGGCAGCCACATGCATGGCGATATCGTATGCGAGCTTGGAAAAATCAGCGTTTTTGGCAACAAAATCGGTCTCGGATGCGAGTACCACGACGCCTACTACTTGGCCACCTGCATGCGTGTATGCAGCTACCGTACCAGCGCCGAGGGTGCGGTCGCTTTTTTTGCTGGCAACCTGCGCGCTTATTTTGCGCAGGATGACTTTCGCTTTTTCGATGTCGCCACCTGCTTCTTCGAGCGCTTTTTTGCACTGCATGACAGAGACGCCTGTAGCGTCTCTTAATTCTTTGATTGTGTCTGTTGTGATTCCTGTGGCCATATTATTTTCAGAATAGTTTTTTAGGGATTTGTAACCTATCTAGTGTTAGGAGATTCTAACACGTCGCTCTCGAAGTTTTAAGTGGTACGCGGCTTCGCCGCTACGCTTACTTCCCTGCCTTTCTTCCCTCCTGGTACGCGGTGGCGACTTCGTTTACTACGAGTGAAATGCTTTTCACCGAAGTGTCGTTGCCCGGGATCGGATACTGCGTCTTGGAGAAATCGCAGTCAGAGCTTGAGAGTGCTATCACCGGAATCTTGAGCTGACTGGCTTCCTGCACTGCAGTTTTTTCGTGGCGAGAGTCTACTACAAAAAGTGCGCCCGGAAGGTCTGACATCTGCGTGATGCCGCCGAAGCGGAACAAGAGTCCCTCGACTTCGCGAGACAAAAGCAGCTGCTCTTTTTTGGTGTATTTCTTTTCAAGCTCGCCTGACTCTTTGTCTGCCGTGAGTTTTTCGAGGCGTTCGATACGCTTCCTAATGTTTTTGAAATTGGTGAGAGTACCCCCGATCCAGCGGCCTGCTACGTACGGCTGGCCGATTTTCTCAGCAACGTCTTTGACGATAGCGGTAGCTTCATGTTTGCCGCCTACGAAAAGTATGGGCTTGCCCTGAGCTGCAAGAGACGCTGCAAATACCTTAGCGGCATCGAGGCACTGTTCGGTCTTCTCGAGATCAAATATATCGGTACGGTCTTTGGTGGCGTAGAGAAACGGAGTCGATGTAGGATGGCGGCGCGTGCGTGGGTAGCCGAAATGAGCGCCGGCGTCGTGAAGCACTTTAAGGTCTGCTGCTGATGTAGCCATGATGCATTAAATATAGCCCCGACTAAAACATCGTAAGATGTTCGTCCAGGCATTTTGCAAGCAAAATGCCCATGGAAGGGCTCCAAGCTTTATATCAAATAAACCATACCTTAGCAATAGCTATACTCATCAATGAGAAAAGCCAGGTTCCGCG
>JAGVDT010000061.1 GCA_020058565.1 Minisyncoccota bacterium
GGGCCGTGAGCCGAAACGAGGTCCGCCAGGCCGGCTGCGGCGTTGCGGGCGGCCCTGAGACTGACCCGAGTAGCGCGGGCGCTGTTCTCGGGGCGAATTTTGCGGATTTGGTGTGTTGGGTATTGGCATAGATTCGATAAATAATTATTGATGTATGGATGGATCGGCGGACGAAGTATCCGCTGCAAAGAATTCCCAGACTCGTTCAGTGTCAGAATACCACTGGTATATATTTAGGAAACGCTCGGCTGCCGAGGAAAGCGCTCCTAACTGTATGTCGCGGATCTTTGTTGGCACAATATATATGAAATCCGGTGAATAGAGAAATATGGCCGGGCGGTCCTTTTGGACGATCTCTATGAATTGCGAATAGAGGTCGTCGCGCTCTTCTTTCGAGCTCGAGGTGCGGGCTTTTGAGAGAAGCGCATCGGCCTTCGAGTTTGCGTACAGCGACAAATTCAGTCCGGGATCGTTTCGCTGGCTTGAATGCCAAAATGCAAACAAATCACCGGAACGGGAAACCACTTCGCCGAATAAAATGGCATCGTAATTGCGAGGGCGCAGAACCGTGTTGTTGAAGTCAGAAATAGGATACACCTGCACGTCGACATCGATACCTATCGCTCTCCACTGCTCAGCGACAAGATTCGCCGTTGTGACAAGCTCGGGCTCGTTTGCAGTAGCGAGCTTGAAAGAAACCTCCTGTTTGCTAGCCGGCGTCGTTCCGGACTTAGGAATGTTTTTAGTCCATATGCCCGTCGAAGATGCGACTGACCATCCTGCTTTTTTCAGAGTCGCAATCGCGGCGTCGGTCGAAAACGAAGTAGTCGAAGAGCCGTGTGCGGTGTTGCCGCCGGTCGGCAAGACGATCGCGGGCTTCGCCGAGCCCAGCACTCCCGGGGGTATCGGTGAATTCAGCACGCTCCCGTAGGAATGCAGCGCTTCATTGACGATGCCTTGTTTATCCAGCGCCTCCTCAAGCGCTTGCCGTACGCTCGCATCGGCGAGGACAGCATTATGATTTTGGTTGAAAAATATCCCGAAAACGCGCGGTAGCGGCGTCACCAGCACCGAAGTGTCCTCGCGCACAAATTTTTCTAGGACGGAAGGGGTAACACCGGCCACCGCATCTACCTGGCCCGAAGCAAACGCACGGACGAGCGCTTCCTGGTTCGGGTAAAATGCAAACGAAACTCGAGACAAATATCCGCCGTGAAGAGCAAAATTGTCGAATGGGACCAGGTCGTATCGAATCGGCGCTCCTGCGGCGTCTGTTTTTACCTGTGCGACTTTGTAGGGCCCGGTGCCGATCGGATGCGTGTTGAGCGGGCTAAACGGGAAGGAGTCGGACTGCACGTTCTGCCAGAGATGCTGCGGCAGTATTCCGAGTGTCGTGTCTTCGATAAATGGCGCGTATGCATGGGGGAGCGTAAAGATGACGGTTGATGCATCAGGCGCACTGACCTCTACGCCTTCCCAGTCGGCGCGCTGCGAGCTCTTGATGTCGGGGTTTTGCGCCAGCGCAACCGTGTAGAGAACGTCGGCTGATGAGACGGGCGCGCCGTCGTGGAAAGTGAGGTTTTCCCGAAGCGTGAACGTGTATGTGGTGCCGTCTGGAGAAACAGAGTAGCTCTCAGCAAGATCGGGCACATAGGTGCCGTTTGGCAGTGCGCGCATAAGGCCCGAGTAGATAAGCTGGCTCAAATCCTCATCGGGGTCCGATATGGCGAGAATGGGGTTGATGAAGCGGGCAGAGCCTGTTTCTCCTTCTACGAAAGAGCCTCCTCGGGCGGGGACCTCGGTGCTGATGGCGCTATTGACGGAGACAAGAAGTCCCACGACGCTTAATCCGAGCAGTATCGAAAGCAAATAGAGCAGCAGGCGCTCTGCGGGCGAAAAACGCCGCATAAGACGCTCAAGGTGCTCAAACGGGCGCATGTTCCGTGCCCGGGTCAAGGCAGAATCGCTCCGCACCGCGGCAACTATCTGTGGCTTCGGTAGATTTTCAATATCAGAAGTATCCATCGTATGGACTCACGCGAAAACGTTATGGTAAGGCCGCGCAAGTCTAGACTACTAGCAAACTAACTACGAAACTAATTGAGAAGCAGATTTATCAGCGCCGAGAGGGCAAACAATACCGCAATGACAATTGTTGCATAGAAGAGGGTCTTTTCCAAACCTCGGCGGGTGTGGAAACCAGAACTGAAGTTATCAGCTCCGAATGCTCCTCCCAAGCTCGCTCCCGTGCGCTGCAAGAGTATTGCGGCCACGAGAAGAACGGAGAGGACGATCTGCACGTACGGCAGAAGGTCCATAATTCCCATGCATTGAGGATACCAAATTACTCGTTAGAAGTCAAAATTTGCATCAAAGGAAGCTATCGACTGGCAAAGGAGGAGCCGGTCGATAGCCATGGTCGCGTTTGCTACTTCAGATCGAGGTCGTAACACCTGATTCTCACTCTGTGGCTGGCCCCAATTTCCTCGTTTTTCTTGTTTCTCGCGGCTTCCATTTGACCAGCCAGCTTCTGACAGGCTTCAACGGTGCTCACGTGATTCATTGGAACGGGAGTTTTGAGACCAAGGGGAAATCCGACCACTACCTCCGTAACCATCACGATACCTATCACCGTGCTGGCAAGCACTTTGCGCACATTCATGGAAATCTCCTTTCCTCCAGCGCGTGATGCCGTCAGTATTTCATTGGGGTGTGAAAAGTCAATGAAGACGTTAGCGCTCAGTTTGCCATCAGGGCGCGACCCTCGCTTACGGTCACTACCTTAATGCCGCTCGACTGTATGTAGTTGACGATCTGTTGGAACAGAGCGATCGAGGTGTCGTACTGGCCTGGATTAGACTTGACCTCGTGAATGCACAGAATATACCACTGGTTTTGTGCCTTCGCTTTGTCTATCTCGGCTTTTACTTGGGCAAAGGTAACCCCGTTTTCGATGCATGAGCTCTTCAGATTATATTTGTCGCTCTGAGCAGTATTCAGCGCTTCGTCCTCGACACCGCGCGCCGAAGTGTATCCTGCCCGCTGCACGAGGTTCTTCACGGTGGCATTCACTGCTCCGTATGGATACGCGAACGATGTTACGGACTTCCCAGTGAGGTTCTGTAGATAATTCTTGGAATTGACCACTTCTGACGTGATACGGTTTCTCGAAATCGAGGTCAGATTCGCGTGCGTGACGGTGTGCCCGGCGATTTCGTGACCGCTATTTGCTATGGCCTGAATGTGCGCAGGCGTCATGTAGCCGGACCAGCCATTTTGTACGGGCTGGGTCGTAAGGTAAAAGGTGCCCTTGATGCCCGCGTTTTGGAGCACTGGTAGCGCATTGGAATATTGCGACAACCATGAGTCGTCAAATGAGATGCTGACCATGCCTTCAGCAAAAGTACCTGGCGGCGGAGGCGGCGGGGGAGGCGCAACTACAGTAAGCGCTGCGGTTTTTGAGACGGTGCCTCCCGCACCGGTGCAGGCAAGCGTGTAGACGGCGTTTGTAGCAGGCGTAACATTTTCGGATCCGGTAACGGCTTTGTTGCCGCTCCACGAGCCGCTGGCCGAACAGGTTGTCACGTTTGTGCCGTTCCAGCTCAGCGTCGTTTGTTGGCCAGCGGTCACGTTCGAGGGCGTCGCCGTGAAGGTGAGTTCAGGCACGCCGGGGGGCGGCGGTGGCGGAGGTGGCGGAGGAGGGGGAGGAGGGGGAGGTGGCGGAGGGGGAGGAGGAGTGGTGCTGCCAGTTTGGCCTAACGACACGTCATCTATCGTGAGATTTCCTGCCTTGTCCAGAAGATGATAAATTCTTGCTTTCGTGATGCCAGCAGGAACGGTGAATGTCACCGAAAACTGCTGCCACGCCCCGCCGGATGATGGAAGATCGGCGAGCCAGCCATAGGTTATTGCTCCGTTCTGATCTGTATACTCGGCGTCGATTTCGGTTGCTGCAGTAGATTTGTATGAGGTAGCGTATGTGTATTGAACGCCCGGGGTCACCGGTATGGTTGCGGCGGGCTGCCAGCGAGCGTCGCCGCTGGAGTTAGCCGCGAGCGTTACCGAAACAGCCTTGGCGCTGCCGTTTCCGGCAACTGGGTAGGTAAATGTAGGGACTGGCGAGCCCCAATAGACTTTTGACCAGCCCGTGGGGAGAGTAGCCGTACCTGCTTCAAACGTGCCGTTTGGTATCAGGTTTGAACTTTCTGCCTGGGTGTGCGCGAGCGTCCCGAATAATGTTACAAAAACGATAATAAAAGAAACAATAATAAATGTGCCCGAGAACGAGTGACCCCTTTTCATCCAGGCATCATACAGGAAAAAAACAGCATTTGTCAGAAAATATGTGGACAATCCAAAGAAATTTGACTGGCTTCAATTTCCTTTCTATAATCCGGGCCTCTTATAAGGCAATTTTATCAATAACAGTAGAAACGTATGGCAAAAAAAGAGCAGAAAAGCATGATCATACCTATCAGCGATCGTGTATTGATAAAGCCCGAATCCGCCGAGGCTGAGAAGCGGGCCTCAGGCATTTATGTGCCTGACACCGCTAAAAAGGAGGGACTGGAAACCGGCTCTGTGCTTGCGGTCGGCGAAGGCCGCCGCAACGAAAATGGCCAGATCATTCCGGTACGGGTAAAGGTAGGCGACAAAGTCTACTATTCAAAATATTCCGGAGAGGAAATCGATGTAGACGCAGACAAGCTCGTCTTAATCCCGGAATCGAGCATTTCAGCGATTATTAAGTAATACGGTATACCGTATACAGTATGCCGTATACCGCGAATACAAATACAAAAAAACTCATATGGCAAAACAAGTAAAGTTTGACGCAGAACTTCGAAGCGCCCTCAAGCGTGGCGTTGATGTCGTCGCCGATGCAGTAAAAGTCACCATAGGGCCACGCGGACGCAATGTTGCGCTGAGCAAAAGCTGGGGAGGACCTACTATCACCAACGACGGCGTGTCCATCGCCAAAGAAATTTCGCTCGAAGATAAGTTCGAAGACATGGGCGCGGCAATCGTCAAAGAAGTCGCAACGAAGACCAACGACAAAGCGGGCGACGGCACCACGACCGCGGTCGTCTTGACCCAGGCGATCATTCACGAAGGTCTAAAAAAGACCTCCCTCGGCGCCAACGCCATGATGGTGCGCCGCGGTATTGAAGCCGCCGCAAAAGACGCGGTCGAAGAGCTCAAAAAAATGTCACGCGAGATCAAGGGCAAAAACGACATTCGCCAGGTCGCGACTATTTCCGCCGAAAGCGAAGAGCTCGGCGAAAAAATCGCGGAGACCGTCGAAAAAGTCGGCAAAGACGGCGTCGTGACCGTCGAAGAGTCGCAGTCGATGGGCATAGAAGCAGACTATGTAGAAGGCATGGAATTTGATCGTGGATATGTTTCCGCGTATCTGATCACCAACGCCGAGCGCATGGAAGCCGAGGTAAAAGACGCGCCGATACTTTTGACCGACAAAAAAATCTCCACGGTCAAAGACATCCTTCCGCTTCTTGAGAAAGTCGCGGCAAGCGGTAAGAAAGAAATGGTCATAATCGCGGACGATGTAGACGGCGAAGCGCTTACGACCATCATCCTCAACAAACTCCGTGGCGGCTTCAATGTGCTCGCGGTAAAAGCCCCCGGCTACGGCGACCGCAAAAAAGAAATGCTTCAGGACATTGCAATTACCGTTGGCGGGCAAGTAGTCACCGAAGACCTCGGACTTTCGCTCGAAAAGGCAGAGCTCTCGGTACTGGGCCGCGCAAACAGGGTAGTAGCCACCAAAGACTCCACGGTAATCGTCGGAGGAAAGGGCAAGAAAAAAGACATCGAAGAGCGCGTACATTCGCTCAAAAAGCAGGCAGAGCAGTCTGAGTCTAAATTCGACCGTGAAAAACTCGACGAGCGCGTCGCGAAATTGACCGGCGGCGTTGCGGTAATCCGTGTAGGCGCTGCTACCGAAACCGAAATGAAATATCTCAAAGACAAAATAGAGGACGCCGTAAACGCCACCAAAGCGGCGCTTGCCGAGGGGATCGTACCTGGCGGAGGCGCGGCTCTGGCGAAAGTTTCAGAGAAGCTCCTTAAAAAAGCGGATCCAAAAGCGCACGATGAATACACTGCCGGCTATCGCATACTCGCAAGCGCGCTTTCAGCACCCCTGATGCAGATCGCCGTAAATGCCGGGCGCGAGGACGCTTCAGTAATATTGCGCGATGTTGTGGCCAAGGGCGGCACATACGGATTCGATGCTTCGTCGGAATCTAACGACGCAGCCATCGTAGATATGTATGCCGCAGGCATCATCGACCCACTCAAAGTTACGCGAAGCGGCGTCGAAAACGCTGCTTCCGCTGCAGCGGTGCTTCTCACAACCGAAGCCGCGGTCGCTGATATCCCAGAGAAAAATCCAGCACCAGCTCCTGCAATGCCGGGGATGGGAGGAATGGATTGATACAGGAAAGTATCAAGTAGCAAGTAAACAAGTATCAAAATAAGTATCAGGTGAATAAGTATGAAAGTATCAAGCTCCAGAAGCGACCTTGTGGACAGGTCGTTCAGGTTTGCGCTTGCTGTGCGGAGCTTTGTGCGAAAACTTCCCAAAAACCAGATTAATCTTCAAGACAGCATGCAGCTTGTACGTTCTTCGGGTTCAATCGGTGCTAATTACATTGAAGCGCAAGAAGCCCTGAGTAAAAAGGATTTTGGGATGCGCGTAAAAATATGTCGAAAGGAAGCTAAAGAATCTGCTTACTGGTTGTCGTTGTTCTCTGAACTTCCTTCTTCACTGGAACACGAGCATGGTGGCCTTCTCGACGAAGCACAACAACTTACGAAGATATTTTCTTCAATAGTCGAAAAAGTCCGAACCTGATACTTATTTACTTGTTTGATACTTGCTACCTGCTACTTGATACTTGTTTTCTGTTGGATGCTACAATTTGCCTAATGTCGTCTGGGCGCAGCGCTCTTTTTGTGTTGGTGCTATTGCTGGCTTTGCCAGGATTTACCTATGCCAAAGACATACAGGCAAACCAGCAGTGTCCGCCCGGTGGCACGGTGGGGCAGAAATGCACCGACACCACCAATGGCTACGTAACACAGGGCACCTGCACGCATATATATGTATGCAAGGCCGTGAGTTGGAACACCGCTCAACCTAAAGGCTGCGGCAGCTCGGGAAATATCAATGCGCCAACTACAGATTGTCCAAAGGGGCCGGCAATAAATACCGGCACGACCATTCGATCTGCCACGACCACGACACCCGTCACGGTCGACGCGAATTCTCCGTTTCGTTCCGATATTTTCGATCAAGCTTTTTCAGATATCGATATTACTTCAGACTATCCCGCCAGTGATTTCGTCTCCACCACGAGTCTCAATGGCATCGAATATTTTATCTCTGGCGGCGAAGCGCTTCAGGCGGGAGCGCCTCTGACCGAGGCGCCGCCAGAAATAGTCGCACCACAGCGCGTAACCCTCGCGCTCGGCTCGGTCTATGGGCTCGTGCCTACATCCGCAGAAACTGACGCGACCCAAAGCGCTGAAACGGCGCAAAGCTATACGCCTGCGTTGGGAACATTTACATCAAGCGGCTCAGGGGACTATGCGCCTGCGACTGATTTCTACGGACAAGCAGTACGTCTTAGCGGGCAAATTGCCGATACGATCTCAAAAACCATTGGTAGTTTGTTTACTCAAAATACAGGAAAGCAAATGGCAGCGCTACCTACTCCGCCGCTAAGTCTCTATGCGCAAGTACATTGGAAGCCATCAACCTTTATGGAGCTTGGAGCACAGGATACAGCAGAAGGATTCATCGACACTATTTTCAGATATATAAAATCGATAGGCGAGGCAATAGCCGCACGCGTTTTCCCGGCATTTCCAAGGTAGATGGGCATATACTATAGGGTATGGAAAAAATGGGGAGCTCCGACAGCGAAAAAAACGGAAAATTTGCAGCGAGCAGGATCGCGCTCAGGAAAACGCTTCGCGCGATAAAAAAAAATACAAAAAAAGCTGCGCGTATCGGTGCACTAGCGACACTCGGTCTTTCGGGTGCACCTCAGCCTGTAGAAGCCCAAAAAGTCTCCGGCGAGCAGGTTTTGACTTCGGCTATTGAGTCGTCCAAAGCAGAAAAAGAAGGCATGGCGCCCGATCCTCGCCTCTTCGAATATAGCTCCCAGATCAAAGCCATTCAGGCTGCGTACCTAAAATATCTCACTGCAAAAAGCAACACGACAGATTTTTATCGCAAAGTCATACAGCTAAGCCAAGAAATAGCCAACAAGTTCTTTAGTATGCCCGAAGACATGATCATCAACGGGGAAATAGTGCCTCGTCGCATCCATATCCCGTTACCTGTTGGTTTTGCCAAAGAATTCGAGAATGGCGCAAAAGGTTACAATGTCACGCTTCAAGTCGACTCTGATATATCGGTGAATTTTACGGTCGCGCACAATCCTAATTTACCAGCATATTGCGAGCGCGTAGCTGGTGATGACATAGCGGTATGCGACGTGTCCCATGAATCAGAAGGGGATTTTCTTCCGCTAGAGCCTATTGATCTAAATGCTCCGGTAGTGGTGATCGGCGAAACCGACCAGTACGTGGGTCCGGCATTTGATGCTGAAGCATTTCTAAAACCAATAGGTACTGAGAAGGAGCCGCTTCTTTCAGTACATAACTCCAAGATCGATGCTCGATATTGGCCCGTCGACTTTGAAAAAGTACTGCATACAAAAGGCACGTACTGCATGGTAGTGCCGTCCGCTGTGGAAGAAGATCATTTGCGCTCTGGCACTGTAGTGGTGCAGGCTCGCAAAGATACATTTGGCAAAAAGTATGTGGCGGCAGTCGGTATGCAGTCTTTGTTGGCAGAGATCTACTTTAACGATAATGCGGACAAAGTGTCTCCAGAAAAAAAAGTGAAATTAATGTGTTTTATAGGTTCTGAGCGGATGAAAGCAGGAGCCAAAAAAGCATTCGCTAAATAAGTCTTAGGCGTTTATTTTATCGCGAGTTTTATACACATTTTGAAATTCAAAGCTGATATTTCGAGGTAAAATTAAAGGATTGTATGCAGGTCCGTGCGGCTTTGACCCGAGGACTCACTTTTGCCGTTTCATTCACGGTAGTTTCATGCATCTTTTTTTCTTTGATGCTTGTTATAGCTCTTAGCCTGCCGCATAGGGCATACGGCGAAGTTTCAGGTGTGGCATGTACTCAAGAGAGAAGGCCTCCGCCAAATCAAAATCAGTTCGTACATGACGGAGACACTTGCGCCAATCGTGCGGGTAAATGCCTAGTAGGCAAAAATGCTTCTGGGCAAGACGAACTCAAGTGTCAGCTCCAAAAAGCACCTGATGATTTGGCAAATAAAAGCGTCATGCAGCAGCCGCTGGATGCCAAACAGTCCGCGGCGATGGCACAGCAGCAGTTGCAGCAAAATACCCAGCAGCTCCAGCAAAGGCAGGAAGATTTGGCTAGGGCAGTTACCCGGCTGGAGACTATCCCCGAAACAGACCCGAGTGAGGTCGAAACGATACGGAGCGATATAAAGCTGTTGAACGACAGGGAAGCAGTTTTGCGCGATATTCAGAGTATTGGAGTTACTGCGGTCGATCCACTCATTGACGAAGGGCATATGGAACAGCTCAATGCTGAATCTGCGCAACTGCAGTTCCGGCTTCAGTCTATAGATAGTCAGCGCGCGGCGCTTAGGCAGAGTGCCAGTACGCTTCAGCCGACGCTTCCCGCTTCAGAACAAGGACTCAATTCCGGAGCCGCGGAGTTTGGGCCTAATGCGCGCTCCACAGGCTTCGGGACCGGGCTGATTGAGGACTTGACGACGCCCGATATCGGAAAAGAAGAGCTACAATGGCTGAACGAAAAGGCCCAAGGCTTCATGCGGACAGTGGAATCTGGAGTTGAAAAAGCGATTGACAACTACGCTCGCTACTTTTACTCAAGCACTGAAACCGAAAGACTTGCAGCATCAGAATTTATATCCGATCTCGACACTGACTATAAGCAAGAAAAGTTAGCACTGGACGAAAAGGCTCGTGAGCTCGGTGTGGTGATGCCTAATGGGCAGATAGACTGGAACGCCTGCAAGGGAACCTGTTTAGAAACGCTGAGGCCCATGGCTCTAGAGACTAACGCCGCGATAGACCGCTACAACAAGTTCTTGGAGGAAAGTGTCGCGGACGGGACGATGCTCGATGGGAAGTATAGAAATTTCTACGGCGGTGAGGGTTCATTTCTGGAATCGCAATCTTTTGCCGCTGCCGACGGTCAGCCATCGGGGACTGTTTTTGAGGATTGGGACGCAAAAAAAAGTGAGCTGACTCCGCTGGCGACAGATTCTCCGGAAGAAGTGCTCCGCAAAAATCTAGAGCTGCAAACGTATCTCAACGAAACGATGCCCGCCGCTGTTGACAAGCGGCTCTCTCAGATCGGGGCAGCAAGCGCACAGGATCCTGACAATCCCGGAAAATACCTCAACTATGTGCCGATTGATCAGCAGAGACTCGAGGATTTCTCTAAACTCAGCGCCGATGTGCAGGCCACCTCGAGAAGTATTTCCGAGACGATACAACAACAAGAAAAAGCGTACATAGAAGCGGCGCGTCTGGAGTATCAAACCAGTCAGTGGGCGCAGGCTGAGGGCGCATCGACGCTCTATGGCGCATTTGGCGAAAAATACGCTTCTCCTGCCGCTCGCGAGCTCGGAGAAAAATTGAATTTTCAGATGGCCGCTTCTCAAGACGCGTTTGTACTTTCGGATGCGCGCGGGAGGTTAGACGAGATACGTGCCGAAAGGGCCGCCTGGGGACAGGCCACAGACGGCGCGGAGTTGGCGAGGCGCGCAACAGTTTTGCAGGAGCAAACGAGGCTGTCGCAGCTTGAAGACGTATTGACACAAAAATTCCAGAGGACGCAAGCGTTTGCGACCGCGCTGAGTAATCCGCAACTTACCGCTACGCAGGCTGATGCGCTAGCGTATTTTCTGTCGACTGAGCAGGCAACTCCCTTGGGTAAGGCAATGCAGGCAGAAATCGTCTCGCAGGTTGTTTCGAGGTACCAAGATCAGCTGGGTCTCCAGGGTTCTTCAAATGACCTCGGGTTCGCTCAGAACTCCGGGCGTTGGTTTAGCACGCTCGCCGATAGAAGTGCCATGGCGTACGAACGTCTTTCTTCGGGGCTTCTTGGCGGCGAGGGATCTCTACCGACTGCCACGTACGCAGACGTATATCAAGAGCGTATCGATACTAAGACCGCAAACATTGGAAATATCCTCGATGCAGCAGCTGACCCCGCCATACGGCTTAATTCGCAGATGCAGAAAGTGGTCGATGCGAAATTAGGAAATATTTCTACCCTTCAGTGGATCGCAGAAGGGGCGGTAAAGCCTTTTCGAGCCGCTGCCGATTATTTTTACCAATCAGGTGCAAACTTAATGCAAAAGTCCGGAGATGTTCCGCTTGCATCTGTAGTTGGGAGCGCTTCGTATGTGGCGGGCCTGTTCGTAGGCACGCCGTACCATGTGGTGTCGGGCTTCGGTGCATTTAACACCGAATTTATTGGAGCTGATTTTCTGCCCGGCAGGTTCACAGCTGACGTCATTGCGGGCTCTACGCTTTCACCGGCAGAACGGTTTGCTGGGGGTGCGCTTGGGTTAGTGGATGCAGTGATCAGCGCGGATGTCGCGCGCATTGTCGCTGCTCCTATCGCTCGGGCCGCCGGGGAGGGGCTCTCAAGCGCCTCGATAGCGACGAGAGAATTTTTCGAGCCGCTTCTAAGTCGCGGCACGCTTTCGGAAGGTGTTGCGAGTGCGCCAATCTCGGCGGCTGAGAGCGCCACTTTGGCAGAAGGGAGGATACGAGCGATAGAACAGTATTGGAAGTTGGGAGAAGATGCGACTACTGCACGTTCGATAGAGGCCCTCGATGTCGCGAAGAACCTCAGGACGGAGGCGCTCGAAACAGCTGGGCTAGCGATAAACGGAAGAGGGGAATTTATCCCAAAAGGAGGAATAGCGCCTATTCGCAGCGAAGCTGGAGAGATATTACTGGCGGAGGGTCCGTCGAGGGTGGCAGTAGGCGCTGCAGCGCCAGCCGGCACGACTATAGCCAAAGCGGTAGAAGAGCAAGCGCTTGCAACTGCGCCGCATACTGTGGTGCCACCGCTGCTCGCGCCTGAGGCAAGATCGCTCAATGTATTCTCAAGAGCATTTCTCGAAGCTTCCCCTGCACAGCAATCACAAGCCATTTCGAGCGCGCTCAGGGATGTTACCGCAGAACTCAATCCATTTACCAAGGGTTCCGCAATGTACAACTCCATCATTTCCGTCGAGGCAGCCTTGCGGCTCGGTGGCGATGTCCCTGGCACTTTCGTAAGCGCGGTACGCACGCCAGCACCGCTCGTAATTGAAGCAAGTCAAAGCGTGCTTGCGGGCATGCGAGCAACCGAGGGCGCTGTCTCAGGCTCAGGAATTGCGTATAGGTTAACTCCGGTAGATGACGTGCTTGCAGGCATAAGATCAGCGCCGAAACCTTTTACCGCGCAAGCTCCAACGCTTGGCGAGACGGCTCCGGTACTTATGCAGTCTGCGCGAGAAACTGTCGCGCTAGCGACAGGATTACAGGGCGTAAGAATTTCGGAAGGATACGTCGGCGCCGTCGAGGCAATGCGCTCTGCTGCTCGCGACGAGCTGGCGTTTATCAATGGAATGCCCCAGCCAGCTGGCGTGCAAGTAAATCCCATCGATGTTCAATTACAGGCGGCAGTTGCTAGCGAGTTGCTCAATGATTCTTCCACGAGAGCTGCTGAGGACGCATTGAAGGCGTACCAAGGTGCACGAGCGGAACTCGCTGAAGTATTAAATTCTGGAGCTGTGGAAAGTATTGCGCCGGCTGAAGCAAAACTAAATGCCACGTATCGTCAGGTAGTTGAGGCAGCAAGAACGGCCGCAGAGCGGCCGGAAATAGCTGCGCGAGCTCAGAGTAATATCGAACCAGAAATATTTTATCGTTCAAGCGCAGAGCCGCTTGCGGTACTCGGCCCGACACAGCTTTCCGTACGGGTACCATCAGATGTTTCTGCTCTGATACGCGCAGCTGGCTACGCAGCATTGCCGCTTCCGGCTATTGCTGCAGGGCAGAGGGGAAGTGTGGCGGCGTCCAAAATAGCTACTGCTCAAATCCAGCCAGGAAGCACAGCACCGATTGTGCGACAAGATCCAATACAGACGATGGCACAGATTGCCCTGGACTCCAGCGTCCGATCGTTGGCGAATAACCCCGGCGCTAACCCGCTAATGCAGAGGATAGCGGGCTTTCCTTCGCCTATGGAACTCATGGCTCAGGTTGCGAGGCAGAGCATCGCGCTCATTGCGAACAATATCGTGACGACGCCGGCCCAAGGAGCTGTACCTGCACAGCCTTCTGGCGTAGATCGCGGATCGATTGCATCCGAGCCAATAATTAATACAAAGCCAGAGGAGGCAACGCCGGAGGCAGGTTCACAACAGTCACCTAAAGAGGTCACGCCATCTATCTCCATCGGTCCGGTAAAAACAACTGTAGCCTCTGAGTTCGGGTACCCTGGTTCTCCGAGTCTGAATGCTCCCAAAATGGCATCCGGCATGGATATGAGAACGGTTGTTGCAAAAGGACAATACTATATTTCCCATGCCTCTTTACCTCTCGGGACTAAACTACTAATTCTCAACCCTGCAAACGGTAAAGCGATACTAGCCGAGGTTCAAGAACGCGGACCAGCTTTGAGTCTCCGGCGTGACATTGATCTACTGCCTCCAGCAGCTGCAGGTTTAGGTATTAATATTCCTTCTTCAAAAGGCCTACATTCTCTTCAGTACGCAGTCGTAAACACCAAAGCAAAGCTGGCTTTAGGTCCGATTAATGCATCGACGGGAAAGTACGGAAATATGCAGCAAGCTCTTGCGGGGCTTCAGTCCCAAGCTAGTCCAGGTAATGTTGCAAGCGTTCCTTCATCACAAATCAAACCAACATCTCCTGCGCCAATTCCGGCTTCGACTGCTGCGGCGCCGACAAGCCAGCCACTTACGAGTAGATCGATCGTTGCGGTTTCAAGACCTGCCGGATCTCAATCAATAGACGTATTTCGGCCATCAACACCCATTACTATGGCAGCCCTCAACAATGCGAGAAATTATGACAAGAGAGGTCGAATAACGAGTGAAGCACAATACAACTCGTTTGCGGCGGAGATCAAAAAAGAGTTGGGTATCGACCTTATCCGATGGGGCGAATGGCAGTCACGCACCCAAGGTCAAATTGGTGACACATACGGTGGTGTGACAATGAGTTTTAGCAAGGCGACGCTGGTGAAGCTGAGTGCGGTGTGGAACACTATGGAGCAAGTATACGGCGTTCGTCCGACCCCAGGACATTCGACAATTCGAGAAAATCCGGCCTTGGGTAAATCGCAACACGGAGCTGCGAACGGCATGACTGCCGTCGACAGCTTTATGCCATACGACGATTCTATGGCGGCGTTTGTGCGATTAGCATCATACGTAGGATTTCAGGGTATCAATCCATATCCGGCTCGGACTTCCACTCGCGACGCGCAGATAGGTCAAGTGCATGTCGATCTGGGAGAAAAGCGTTCGTGGTTATCTAGTTCTGCACCAGGAGCAGCGCAAGCAGTAAGGGGCCATATGAATGGTTCGAATGTATTGCCTACAGCGGTAAAGGAATACTTAGCTGGGACAAGAGTGGCAGCCGAAGAAGTGAAGGTGTACACGGGCTACGATGGGGATTATGCGTATGGCACTTTGCGCGTAAACGGCGCAGAGGCAACAATAGTTTCCCGTCCAGGAGGATCAGTAGCGCGCTCGGATTCCTCGACGAAGCAAACGCCTGCTTCGGTGCCGGTGGTGATACAGAATAAATATCCGGCGGATGTGCGCAATGCTGTGAAAGCGTTTTCGAGTGCGCAACTCAAAAATCAAGGCTTAGATCCGATCGGCAATAAAGTGACTATTAAGCCAGAAGCCGATGGCACTTACACGATAACCGAGGGAGGCAAACAAACGGTGTTGTCTGTTAAACCTGATTCTCGAATAGTGCAACTTTCTCGGGAGGGCAAGGCCACGGCTGAAGTAGATTTTTCAAAATCTCCAGCGGTGGTTGTAGTGATACCAGAGAAAATAGCACAAGTGCCTACCGCAGCGCAGACACCCGCAAGTACCCCGACTGCCGCGGATACTGCAGCACAGCAGGCATTAAGTGAGAGGGACGCGCAGATGGCTACGGATGTAGCTGCTGCACTAGCAAAAGCTGAGGCAGAGGCGGCAAAGGAAGCACGAGTCCAACAACTCATCGCTCTTGATGCTGCAGAGTTTAGAGAGCTTGATGCAATCCAAGAGATAAAGCCCGTGCCTGGCAAACCCGAGATAGCGCTGAGCGGTAACCCGGCGGATCAGCTTCCGCCGACCCTGGTCCGAGGAGTTACTCAAAAGGAGGTAACGCCGTCGGTCGTAGTCGACCTGCAGAAACCCAGCACGCCTGCGGCAGCGCCGACACAGCCTGTCTCAGATGCGCAGCTTGTAGCGGCTCGCGAGAACGCGAAAACAGCTGCTGAAGCTTTGGCCAAAGCTCAGGAGGCAGAAAAAATTGCAGCGCAAAAAGTTGTGGATGCTGAGGCGGAAATTCAAAGAATTAGGAGTGATATTTCTCGTGGTGACACGGCAAATACTCCACTTGCAACAAATGTCACAAACTTTAAGAAGGCAAAAGATGCGGCGTGGAAACTGAAAACGCATGCGCAAGCAAATGCAGGCCTTTCAACTCTAAAAATCGCAATAACTGCTGCTGATTCGTCATTGGCTCAGTTTGGCAAGGCAATAAACTTCGCTAGAAATATTGGCTTGGATCAGACGATGCCGTTTGCTGCGCGGCAAAAAATAGCAGCAGATATTGCCACTTTAAATTCTACTCGCAAAAAAAGTACGGAAGCTTTGAATAAAGTAAAAAACTATGACTTCAGTGGTGCGGGGACAATATTTGAAGAAATTGAAAAAGCCAACAAGATTCTAGGCGAAATTCTGGCTCTAGGCGAAGCGCGCGTTGAGAGTCTTAAAAGAATCGTTCAAACTAATGCTGACGCCGCCAAAGCCGCCTTGCCCAGGGCTCAAGCAGCGCTGAAGAATGGAGCGGCTGATCTCGCTGCAGCGAAAAAGGTCGTGGAGGCAGCTAATGTTCAGGTGGTAGATGCCGCTGCGACATTGGCGGCCTTTGAAAAGGCTGCGCCGCAGGGTGCCGCGGTGAGGGTGGCAGCAAGTGAAAACCTGCGGGACGATCAGTCACCTGACGCATATCCGTCGTCAGACCGAGTTGTGGTTTCAGAAGATTTGTCTGGATATATTCCGAAACCACAACTCGGTCTGA
>JAGVDT010000002.1 GCA_020058565.1 Minisyncoccota bacterium
AATGACTTTTTTGCTCCAGATAAAATTGGTACATGGAGTCTAATAACTTCTTGTTCGTACTGCTGGAACGGCGGTATAGCAGGAAAATAGGTGTGGGGGAGTGCCCGCTTTTGCAGGATTAATTTTTGAAACAATCCACTAAACCGCTACGGGCGTACGCACTGGCCATTTACGTGTATGAAGCCGGTGTTGCAATTTTCCTCGAAAATCGGAACCAGATTGACCGTAGCCGTCTCGACATAATTGTTGCCATCGAAGTCAAGACAGGAAAGGCGGAACGTGGTTTGTTTGACGATAGGTAGAGATGTGCACCCGGTCGCATACTTGGTCGGACAAGTCGAAGTCGCGCTGTATTCGCCGCTCCAAGAGGACGAACCGTCATCTGCAGTCACCGCGCAAGAATTTACCTGCACGTTGTTCACCGCCCAGTATACGGTTGTTGTCCCATTAAGCCCGACAAGGTTCGGTTTTACCGTAAGATTGCCCGTGAGCCCGCCTGCGCCAGGCTCTGGTGTTGGCTCGGGTGTGATGCACACCGGCGAGCCCGTCGAGCAAAACTGCGGCGCGACGCACATAATGTATGGACTGGTTACCGTGGTCTGGCATTCGGCAGTGGTGACGGTTCGGACGATGGTCACAGAATCGGAGCACGTGTACGTGGTGGAGGGTGTGCAGGTGTTGTAGGTTGTGTGTGCAAGAGAAAAGTCCACCCAGCCGACGTTTGTGCTTCCCCAGCCATACCCGGAAAAATTGCCTGCTCCATACGAAACGCCGTACGAAAAACCGTCTCCGGTATCAGTATCGCTAAGCGCAATATACCCGTCCCATCCGCCGCTTTGCGCCGATCCGCCAGAAACAGCCTTGAGCCAACCGGACAACGCGCTGGCGCCAAGAGTTGCGGTGCAAGGCGCTGAGGGACATCCTGACAGATCGGACGAATTTGCCGATATCCATCCGACGTTATCGCTCCAGGCATACCCCGAGAGCGTTCCATTGACCGTATCAGCACTCAGCCCGAAACTGTTCGAGCCGCACACGCCAAGGTTGGAACAATTGAGATCGATCCAGCCGATCGTGTCCGACCATGCCCAGCCGGTAATAGGGATAGCTGCGCCGCCGCCTGACGCGGCGGTAGATTGGGAGCCGGTGCCCGAGTATGAACCATCGCCTTGCGCATTGGTGGCGCGAACGCGATAGCTATACGAAGTGCTGGGCGTAAGCGCTGCGTCGTCAAAATAAAGCGTACTGATCCCCGTCGCAAGCTGAGTAAAGATTGAGCACCCGGCGCCAACACAGCGTTCTATTTTGTACGAGGACGCGCCTGATGCCGCAGTCCAGTTCACGCGCATACTTACTGCGGTCACGCTTGAAAATGTCGGAGTGCCCGGAGTGCCCGGCGTCGCACCGGTCACCTGCGTCCCGGTGCCGCTGTATGTGCCGTCGCCAGAGGCGTTGGTGCCGCGAATGCGGTAGCTATACGAGGTACCGGCACTTAATCCTGAGTCGTCATAATACAGGGCGCTTACCCCCGAGACGATCTGTGTAAAGCTTGAGCACCCAACGCCTGCGCAACGCTCTATTTTGTAGTTGGAAGCGCCCGGGGCCGCAGTCCAGTTCACACGCATGCTGGTTTGTGTAACCGTCGTAAACGTAGGCGTACCCGGAGCGCTCGGCGTCCCGGAACCCGTGTCCGGCGCATCCGGCGGCGTGAAGCCTGAGGTCCAGAGTGCAACGCCTTTTGTGATGCGCATCTCATCGAGCCAGCCGTTAAGATAATTGGCGTTTACATCGCTTTGATTGCGGCCGACAACCAAAACCCCGTCGCCGCTGTTCCATGTCTGTCCGGTCACTGAGACCGATCCCTGCGACACGCCGTCCTGATACAGGGTTAGTGTGTTGCCGAAACGCACCAGAGCAACATGCGTCCAGGTCAGGTTCGAAAGCGAATTCGCGGCACCGAAAACCGCTATATTATCGCGCACCACCCAGACTTTGTCCGACAAAACCTCCAGAGACCAGTTAGTCGAGGTCGCAGCATTGCGGGTCCCAACGATCCCAGCCGCGCTTTGTGTGCCATTTTTTCTGACCCAGAAATCAACCGTAAAATTGCCGGTGCCAAATGAGAAATCCGCCGATGCGGGCGTCGTGAGGTAGTCGCCGGTACCGTCAAACACACCTGAGGCTCCGCTGAATTTGCTTTGAGCAGTTGTGATCTGGGCATTGCCGAACGCGGTCATGGTTTTCGGAGTGAGGCTGCTGTCAGTAAAAACGGTAGAACCATTGGAGCCATCCATATGGAGAAGCAGTTTCGTGTTGGCATCGAGTGCCTCAGTGGTCGCAGGATACGAAAAAAGCACCTCGTAGAAAAGAAAAGCTACGGTCAGGACAACCGCACCTATCAGCGCGACCGACGCAATAACAAAGCCAGCTGAACGAGAAACCTTCATGGCGTACGCCTAAGCGTTAGAAAAATTATACCCCCACACCTATTTTTGCTCCAGATAAAATTGGTACATGGAGTCTAATAACTTCTTGTTCGTACTGCTGGAACGGCGGTATAGCAGGAAAAT
>JAGVDT010000095.1 GCA_020058565.1 Minisyncoccota bacterium
CCTCCACCTCCACCTCCACCTCCACCTCCACCTCCACCTCCACCTCCACCTCCACCTCCACCTCCACCTCCACCTCCACCTCCAGAAAATCCTGTCTGCACGCTAACCGCTTCACCAACCGAATTAAATTCCGGTGAAGGCTCACTCCTGACCTGGACTTCTCAAAACGCAGTGTCCGTAGTCTTCACAGGCTCGAGCGGCGGACCAGTCGACCTCAACGGCTCGTTCACGGTCTACCCAATGACAACCACGCTCTACCAGATCATTGCTACAAATTCCGCCGGTACACAGGTTACCTGCAACACTACCGTGGTAGTGCACGAAATTCAGCACGATCTTTCTTGCACCATCTATGCCAACCCAGCGCATATCGAAAAAGGCGAGAGTTCGACGCTTACTTGGACATCCGTCGGTGCGACATCCGCAGATATTTCGAGCATTGGCTCAGTATCGGTAAACGGCTCACAGTCCGTCTCGCCCGATCACGACACTACCTACACTATGACGGTGCACGACGACTACGGACAGACCTTTACGTGCCACACTGACATTACCGTCACCAAGGAAAAGCAAGTGATCAAATGCATCTTGCCCTCCGATATGCTGCCAGAAGACCAGAATCAGCGGGCGATGTTGACAACGTATCTGACGCAAGGTTTCCAGTCATTCTCTACCTGGATGCAGGGTTGGGGCGTAGCGGACTGGTGGGGCGACTCCGAGCTTCAGCTCCAGTCTGAGTACTAAAGTACTAAACGCAGTACTAATCAGTACGTAAGTAAGCCTGCATAATACAAAAACCGCTCCTCCCGAGCGGTTTTTGTATTCTCGCTTTCCCATTATTTCCGTTAGACCCTTTTCGCCCCTTAGATGTTTTACGCGCGGGTTTTTATTTCGTTTACGAAACGATCTCGTATTTCAGCTATTGGCAGCGCGCCGATTTTCCCTTCGCGGCTTTCGAGTGTAGCGGTCTCTGCCTCGACTTCCTGATCGCCAACGACGAGCAGGTAGGGGACTTTTTCCATTTTTGCAGTGCGGATGCGTTTACCGAGACTGTCAGTGTCATCTACTTCCACACGAATGCTTTCTGCGGCAAGTTCCGCTGCAATTTTCTTTGCGTATTCAGCGTGCTTTTCAGAAACAGGAAGTATTTTTGCCTGCACTGGCGAAAGCCACAGGGGAAATGCTCCGGCGTATTTTTCGATTAAAAACGCCATGATGCGCTCGATCGCACCGATAGAAGATCGATGCACTACAAACGCGCGTTTTTGCGAGCCGTCTTCCGCGGTGTAGGTGAGGTCAAACCTATCAGGCATGCAGAAATCGTATTGCACGGTAAAAGCCGTGTCTTCTTTGCCGTTGACGTTTTTCATCTGCACGTCGATTTTGGGGCCGTAGAATGCCGCTTCGTCTTTTGATTCCACGAATTTGCTGCCCCGGCTCTTGAGGTGTTTGCGCAGCAGGTCTTCGCTTTTTTCCCATGCAGCATCGTTTTTGTAGTATTTCTCGGTATTCGTACGATCGCCGAGCGACAGGCGATAGCTATAGTCTTCGCCGAGCTTTAGGCCAAAAACGCCGGCTACGTATTCGATCAGGTCGAGCGCGCGGCCGACTTCTTCGACTGCCTGTTCCTCAGATGCACAGATGATGTGCGCATCAGCGAGACAAAAAGTACGCACGCGCTGGAGGCCCATCAGCTCGCCTGACTGTTCGTAGCGGTAGAGCTGCGCGAGCTCGGCAATACGCATGGGGAGTTCCCGATAACTGTGCGGCCGGGAAAGAAAAAGTTCAAAATGATGCGGACACGTCATCGGGCGCAGCATGAATTCTTCGTCGTCGATGACAATCGGCGCGTACATCGAGTCTTTGTAATGTGGGTAGTGGCCGGATTTGCGGTACAGGTCTAGCTTGGCGAGGTCTGGCGTCTTTACGTGCAGATATCCGCGTCGAATTTCTTCGTCGACGATAAAACGCTCTAGCTCCCGCCGCATCGTTGCGCCTTTGGGGAGAAATAGGGGAAGACCTTTTCCGACCGAATCAGAAAAAGCAAAAAGGTCCATCTCTTTTCCGAGTTTTTTGTGATCGCGTTCGTTCATTTCGTGCTCAGACATACTGTTATGTTATCAATAAATAAAATAGTAAATAAAACAAAATCACCCTAGCGAAAGTCCCCGTTCAAGGACTCTCACTAGGGCGATCTTTTGTCGCGGTTCCACCTAGTTTTCCCGTCACTTTCTAAGTATTCAAGAAAGTGCCGGGCTCATTTCTCAGATTACTCCGCCAGCTCGCGGATTCGCCCAAAACATCGTCGCGGGCAAGCTTCGGTTGGTAGCCGAAGGAATCTCTGATAGACGTACTCTAGCATTGAGCGCATCACTGTCAATCATGCTCGTAGTAAAGACTCCGCGCCGAAGCGCGGAGCCATTTCTTCTGAACGGTGACGCTATTTCTTTTTTCGCCTCCGTTTCCTGTGTGGGACAAGCTCGTTCGCGAGGTGTTTCGCGCGGCTTTTCTCTCCATGCAGGCGTGGATCTTTTAAGAGAATCTGCGCCACCGTGCTTACCAGATGCTTCCGTTTCAGGTCGCGGAACTTATCACTCCGCATAAGTATGCCGAGAAGCGATTCCGCGTCCTTCGTAAGCAGCTTTTGCATGATGCTCCTTTCATCCGGTTGACCCGCTAATTTGAGAATCATAAAAATCATGCGTCTTGTCAACAGTGGCCTCTCTCCATCAAATAAAGAACAGCCACGACGCATATTTTTCAGAAGGCCTCGCACGCTAAAATGCCGAGCGAATAGATATAGTTTGAGATCCACGGCCGTGACTTTCAAACTATACGTCCCGTTGAAAAAACGCTGCGGCTGCCGATCTTGTGTCGCACATCCCGAAACCGACTGCTGATTATGCTTGAGGTGCTGGCAGGGAAGCGGGAGCGGCTGGCGCAGGCGTTGAAGTCAGGAGCCTGGCTTTGTCGAGCGCAGCAGCGAACTTCGGCTTAGTCGGATACGGTATATTTTTCGCTCGTATTGCAGAAAGTACAGCTTTTCGAGCCGAAATCTATTGCTGGCGCTTTCCACGATGAAGGCCGAAGTTGCTTCACGCGCAAGCTGCTGTTCAAAGAATCTTCGCACGAATTCGGGAGTACTTTAGAGTACCTTAGCCCTATCTACCGCGAAGCTTGATTGGCCGTTGCGGTCGGAAAATTTGCCTTTGAGCATGATGCATGCGCCCGGGACGAAAAGTGCCGGGTATTCTTTATACGTGCGCGGGAAAACCACTATTTCCATGGCACCCGACATATCAGAAAGGTTGCCGAAAAGCATCGGCTCGCCGTTTTTGGTGACTATAGAGCGAGCGCTTTCCAGGTAGCCGGCAACTACCGTCTCTACTCCGCGAGGAAAACTATCGCGCATGTCTTTGATCGGCTTTTGCTTGGCGAGCTTTGCTTTATGCTGGTCTAGCGGGTGGCCTGAAATATAGAGACCGAGCAATTCTTTTTCCCAGGCGAGTTTGTCGGGAAGCGATGCTGGGGGGGCTTCCGGAAGTTTTAATTCAGAACGAGCGACTGTGGCTGCGCCAAAGAGAGAGCCCTGGTCTGAAGGTGCGGCGTTACTCTCTTTGTGGAAGGTGAGTAGGCCTTCGAGATTGGCTAGCAATGCTCCGCGTTCTCCAAGCTCGTCCAGGGCGCCGGCTTTGATCAGAGACTCGAGCTGCTTTTTATTAAGTTTTTTATCCGGCACGCGCGTGAGAAAATCCGCTATAGAGGTGAATTTCCCGCCCTCCTTGCGTGCCGCAATGATCGAATCGGCCACACCGGTGCCGAAGTTTTTTATGGAATACAGTCCAAAACGGATTTTTGCCTGCCCTGAGCTTGCTGGCGGCGAGTTTGTCGAATCTGTCGAAGGGTCGTCAACCACGGTAAAGGTACCGAAACTTTCCTGAATCGACGGAGGTAGTATTGCAATTTTCATGCGCGCGCACTCGGCCACAACTTCTGCGATTTTTTCTACGTCACCCGCATCAGCGGTCAACACTGCCGCCATGTAGTCCACGGGAAAATTCGCTTTCATGTACGCGGTTTTGTAGGCAAGGTTTCCATACGAAGCGGCGTGGGCCTTGTTGAAGCCGTAGGCAGCAAACGTCTCGATCTGGTTCCAAAGCTCTTCGGCAACTTCTCGTTTCATGCCGTTTTTGACGCAGCCTTCCACCAGGTGTTCTTTTTGTTTTTTCATTTCCTCGGGCAATTTTTTCCCCACTGCCTTGCGCAGTTTATCTGCTTCGCCCCACGAATACCCCGCGAGCTGCACGGCGATGAGCAAAAGGTCGTCCTGGTAGATCAAAACGCCGTACGAGGCCTTGAGTATCGGCGCCATGCGCGGGTCGAGGTATTTCACGAGCGCGGGGTTATGTTTGCGCTTGATGTAATCGGGGATGAAAGCCAAAGGCCCGGGGCGATAGAGCGCGACCATTGCGTTTAGATCGTGTACGGTGGTCGGCTTCAGCTCTTTGAGGTATTGGGTCATACCGCTTCCCGACATTTGGAATACGCCGAGTGTTTCGCCGCGCGTAAGCATGTCATAGACTTTTTTGTCATCGAGGGGGAGTCGGTCGAAATCCACTTCGACACCAAGGCGTTCTTTCACGCGGTCGCGTGCGTCCGCGAGTACGGAGAGGTTCGTGAGCCCCAAAAAATCGAATTTCAAAAGCCCCACGCCACCGTATTCGTCGACGATAGAATACATGTCGTATTGTGTGATCGTTTTGCCGCCTTTGGGGTCGAGCTGTATCGGAGCGTAGTCCGTCACCGGGGTCGGCGCCATCACGATGCCAGCGGCGTGCACTCCTACGTGGCGCGAATTGCCTTCGACTTTTCGAGCAAGGTCGAGGATTTCGCGCGCTACCGGGTCTTTTTTGTACGCGGTCATCAAATCCGGTGTCGACTCCAGCGCGCTTTCTATGGTGACGGGAAAGCCTTGTTTGCCAAAAGGAATCAGCTTCGCTATGCGATCACCGGTGCCATAGCTATGGCCGAGGGCTCTTGAGACATCGCGCACGGCTGCGCGAGCCAAAAGAGTTCCAAATGTTCCTATTTGAATTACGTGGTCGTCGCCGTATTGCTTGCGCGCATAATCAATCAGCTCGTCGCGTCTGTTGTCGGCAATATCCATATCGATATCTGGCGCCGAAGGGCGTTCTGGGTTGAGAAAACGCTCAAAAGGCATGTTGAACTCAATTGGGTTTACGGTGGTGATGCCGCATAGATATGAGACGAGCGAGCCGGCCGCCGAACCACGAGTGTTGGTGATGATGCCGACTTCTCGTGCGTGTCCGAGAAGGTCGGCCACGATGAGAAAATACGAGGCGTAGCCTTTTTTCTCAATTATTCCTAGTTCGTAGTCCATGCGCTCTCGCAGCTCTTTTGTGTCTGCAAGTCCGCGCATTGGGATGCCTTTTTCGGCGAGCATGCGTAGCTCGGCATTGTCGCTCGAGCCTTTTGGGATCGGGTAAACCGGGAATATTGCTTTGCCCAGCGCTAGCTCCAAATTGCACTTTTCCGCAATCTTTACAGAATTCTCCACGGCCTCTGGAATGTGCGCAAAAAGACTCTCCATTTTTTCGATCGTCGTAAACGAAAGGTCGGGGAGGTTTTCCTCGGCATCGCGATTAAGCGACCCTCCATCACGGATTTTCTGCACCAGCTCTCGCGCCACCGCGTCGTCACGTTCCATAAACTGCACGTCCTGCGCTGCCACCAGCGGCACGCCGGTTTTTTTAGAAAGCTCGATCACTTTTTTCATTCGAGCTTCGTGGTTTTCTACTTCGGGGTGTTTAGTGATTTCAAGATAGAAATCGCCTCCGCCGGAGGCGGATCCGCCTTCGGCGGAAAAAATTTCCTTGTGCCAATGGACTATTTCTTCTGAACGCTTTTTGTCGTCTATGGCCGGGATGTGCTCACCTGCAAAGCTCGGCATGATGCATACGAGGCCTTCGTGGTATTTCTCGATGAGCTCGCGGTCAATGCGCGGCCGGTGATGGAAACCCTCGAGGTGGCTCCAGGTCACGAGCTGCATCAAATTGTCGTAGCCTTTTTTATTTTTGGCGAGGAGGATCAGGCGATAGGTGTGGTCGTCGGTGCGATGCTCTTTGTCAAAACGAGTCCTCGGCGCCACAAAAAAGTCGACACCCAGGATTGGTTTAATGCCTTCTTTGATGCATTCTTTGTAAAATTCTATGGTGCCGTACATGTTGCCGTTGTCGGTAAGAGCGAGCGAGCGCTGGCCATCGGCCTTGGCCGCGGCGACCAATTCATCAATTTTCGGCAGCGCTTCGAGGAGGGAATAGGCGGTATGCACATGCAAATGAACGAATTTTCCGGACATGAGCGCAGTATATCAAGATGAGCTTCCAGCTTCGAGCTGCCAGGTGCCAGGGGCGTATGCGTGTACAGCGCATCTCGTATAGCGCATAGAAATGCGAGCGCAGCATTCTGCGCCTCGATGAAGTATTTTTGAATCCATACACTATACGGAATACGCGATACGGTATACGCTTGCTGTACATATGCAGTATTTCGTAGGAATCGACGAAGCGGGGCGCGGCGCACTCGCTGGTCCCGTGTGCGTAGGAGCCGTACTATATCCAGAAGATTTCGATTGGCGCGAGGTGTTTGCCCTCATCACCAAGCGGGGAGAACCGAAGCTTCGCGACTCGAAAAAGCTCACGGCACAGCATCGCGACACACTCTATACATACATCACCGAACACGGACGCCTCAAACACGCGTCGGCCATGGTAAGTAGCGACGTCATCGACGCAATCGGCATTGTAAACGCAGCCAATGAAGCGGCCGCGCTCGCAATACGCACGCTTGGTGTCTCTCCTCACAAGGCCACGGCGCTTTTGGACGCTGGCCTCAAGGCACCAACAGTGTGGGTCCAGGAATCATTTGTCCGCGGCGACGAAAATATCCCCGCGATTTCGTTTGCCTC
>JAGVDT010000030.1 GCA_020058565.1 Minisyncoccota bacterium
GCTCGAAAGAGGGCGCAGCAAAACATCGTCAAATGTGAATCCTTCGCGAATAACCGCCATGCGTCAATTTAGCGTGTCGGTTATAAAATGCAACCATCTTGTGGAAAATCACAACGCATCCCGCTTAAATTAAGCTATAGCTTAATTTAAGCGGGATGCCGAAACAACCTCCTTTTCAAGTTTTCAAGACAGCTTTGAAATCGTGGCTGTGACCGCGCAATGGTCGGAAATTCCTGTGTGCAATTCGACATTGCTCGCAGAATACCCGAGCGTTGTAAATACTCCATCGATCACATACGGAATCGGGGCGGCACGATGCAGTAGCGGGTCAATTGAGCTGGAGTATTTTAGCGGGATGTTGTCTTTGTACGTCGCGGCCAGCAGGTCCCACATCTCGCGCCCGCGTGGCGTGTTGAAATCTCCGGACAGCACAAATTCGGGAATTCCCTTTAAATGTTCCAAAAGCGCCTGCATATCTTTGCGTTGTAGGTCTGTTACTTCGCCGTGCTCGCTCCAAGTAAAATGCGTCGTAGCAACGCAAAAAAGCTGCCCGGCTTTTTCCACCTGCACCCAGGAAAGGGCTTTTGCGATCCGCACGATGCTTTCTAGCTTGTCCTCGGTAAATTTAGTCAGCGGATCCCATTCGCCCGCATAGTACGCTTTGCTCGTACCCACGAAATCCCTGGCGAATATCGACTGGCCTTCCAGACCCTTAGCTTCGTCCGGCTTTTCGTACTCTGAAAGCGGCACGTAAAAAGACTTCATGCCGAGCACAGACTCCAAAAAAAGCAGATCGCGCTCCATCACTTCTTGAAGCGTCACAACATCTGCCGACTGTTTTCTGAGAAATTCCGAAACGGTGTCCAGGTGCTTCGAACGCTCGATATTTATCGAGACCAGGCGTATGCTGGGCATACACTATTTTGCTTTAGCGAGCGCGGCTTTTATAAAAGACGTGAAAAGCGGATGGGGCTCCAGTGGGCGCGCGAGAAGCTCGGGGTGAAACTGAGTCCCAAGGAAAAAGGGGTGTTTTTCTTTTGGAAGCTCAGCTATTTCTTTTAGGTAGCTGCGCTCGGGTGACTCACCGGAGAAAACCAACCCTGCCCTTTCAAGCTGCTCTACATATTCGGGATTCACTTCGTAGCGATGGCGATGGCGCTCACGATCGAGCCTATCGACGCCATACGCTGCGCGCGCCACGGTAGCCTTTTTCAAAGCACACGGATACGCACCGAGACGCATGGTGCCGCCATAGTCTTTTCGAGCGAGTTTTTCTTTTTGCTCTGGCAGTATGTCGATGACCGGATGCGGTGTTTTCGGATTTATCTCGGTCGTATTGGCATCTTTGAGACCGGCCACGTGGCGTGCGTATTCGATCGTCATCAGCTGCATACCATAGCAGAGACCAAAATATGGCACCTTGTGTTCGCGCGCATAGCGTATGGCCTTGATCTTGCCTTCGATCCCCGTTTCGCCAAATCCTCCCGGCACAAGTATGCCGTCGTATTTCCCGAGGCTTTTTACGTCTAATTTGCCCTCCTGTATGTCTTTGGCGTTTATCCAGTCGATTTCCGGCATGACGCCGAGGTGGTAGCTCGAAAATTTGATCGCTTCTATTACGGAAAGATACGCGTCAGAAAGCACGAAATCGCCAGTGTCGAAATATTTGCCCACGATTCCAATCCTTACTTTCTGTTTTCCATTGTGCGCATGTTCGGCAAACCGCTTCCATTCGGCCATATCGCTTTTTGCGGTATTGTTCCGGCCAAGCGCCTTGAGAAGAATGGAGGAAAGGTCATCTCGCTCGAAATTTACTGGCACATCATAAATGGACTCGACATCGGGAGCTGAGATGATGTGGTCCGTCGGCACGTTGCACCAAATAGCCAACTTTTCTTTACGCTTCTGGTCAAGCGGCCTTGCCGCGCGGGCGATGATGATGTCCGGCTGTATGCCGTACGAATTGAGCTGCTGGACCGCGTGCTGCGTCGGACGAGTCTTCATCTCGCCTATCGTCGAAGGTATCGGCAGATACGAAACCATGACGAAAAGCACGTCGCCGGGGCTCTTGAGATGCATGACCCGCGCGGCGTCTATATAGAGCGCATTTTGAAAATCGCCGACTGTGCCGCCGATTTCCACGACCGTGACATCGCTTCCTGCGCTGTCGGCTGCTTTTTGCACGCGATCTATGATTTCGTCGCGCACATGGGGGATCGCCTCGACAAATTTACCGTGGTAGCCGAGGTTGCGCTCGCGCTCGATAACCGTGCGATACACCATGCCGCTCGTCATGTAGTCTTCGGGGCCGAGGTCGCGATTCAAAAATCGTTCGTAATTGCCCATGTCTTGGTCCGTCTCGAGTCCGCTGTGCAGTATGAATACTTCCCCGTGCTCTGTGGGATTCATGGTGCCCGCATCGACGTTCAGATACGGATCGATCTTCATCAAGTTTACCTTGAGGCCGCGCGCAGAAAGGATTTTGCCGATAGATGCCGTGGCGATGCCTTTGCCGACACCGGACATGACACCTCCTATGACAAATATAAA
>JAGVDT010000015.1 GCA_020058565.1 Minisyncoccota bacterium
AAGGCGTGCGCCGCGGGTCGGTAGCTTTTCGCAAGAAGCGTCGATAGGGAGTTTTTGCTGCGGCGGGTGACAGCGGCAAAAAGCCGTGGTATAAAACGCGCCATATGAAAAACAACGGCGGATTTATCAGTATTGTCGTTTTGGCCGGTTTATTCGGACTTTTGGTGCTCGGAGGCGCTGGGTATGTGGTATTAAATCCCCAAATATTGGAGAAAATTAGTGTACAGACTACACCAGCTGACGATGGCGTGCAGGCTGAGCCAGGAGATCATGCTGAAGTAGAGCATGCGGCAAACGAGGGGGCGGCTGTAGATGCAAAGACTGCAATCAACTGGCGCTTTGAGAGTGCTCCGGAAGTAGACGGCATTCCTCAGACTAAAGTTGTGGTCAATGTAAACGGCGACTACCATGATGCCGGTACCTTCGAAGGCAGCTGCGCCGAAGTCGGCGCTACCGGTGGCGTAGACGGCAAAGGACTTCTTGCAGGCGAGCTTTCTGCTGCCCAGTGCTGGTATGCAGGTGGGGGCAACGAAATCGGCATTTTCGCTCACGAAGACGGAGGCTACGAAGTGATGGTCGGCGAGCTGTCTGAAGGCGACGCCGAAACAGCTCCTTTTCGCGGCGACTTCGAGGTCAAAGCCAGCATTCAACCATAAGCGTACGTGCTGAGGTTGAGTGCGCTTGCTATAGTACTCGTATGTTTCAAAGTGGCGCACAGCTCTCGGGCGGGACCGTACACAAACTTCCTGACGATTTTCGCAAAGCGATTTTGAGCGTGCCAAAGGCGAAAGCGCTCTGGCAAGACATCACACCTTTGGCGCGCAACGAATGGATTTGCTGGGTTACTTCGGGCGCAAAAGCCGAAACGCGCGGCATTCGCATCACTAAAGGGATCTCGAAAATGCGCGCAGGCATGCGCCGGCCATGTTGCTGGGCAGGATGCGCACACCGTTAAGCCGCGATGTGAAGCGAGCGGGTAGCCCGGATAGATGGTGTAAGATTAAGGAACGAGGTGCGTCAAAGGTCCACGTATAATAGAAGTACCATGAATACCAATACAGTCATAGGGGTAATAGTGGTTTTGATAATAGTCGGTTTGGCGGGCATCTACTATATGGAAGGCTTCAGCAGAGAAAGCCGGCCGCTAGACGCTACGCCGCGAAGCGTAACTCTTTCAGGCACCTACACATGCTTGCCGCATCTCGATACCACTGGGCCGCAGACGGAAGAATGCGCTTTCGGGATACAAACGGACGACGGCGAATACTACGCGGTCAATTTTGGCCAGTCAGAAGACTCGATGGACCAATTCCAAAGTGGTGCGCATATCAATGCCGAAGGATTTGTGGTGATAAAAGAAGCCCTCAGCACCGATCACTGGCAGAAATACAATATGAAAGGCATATTTACGGTGACCAGAATGCTCGAGGCCCCGACTACGACGGAGCCAACCGGATCATCCGGCAAGATAGACATCAATGCCGTATGTGAAGGAGCACTCATATACATGACTTTCCCCGACGGCACAGCGGCAGAGAAATTTGTCGCAGAGTGCAAAGAGGGAAAGCACCCGGAGGTGCTAGAGCAATACCAAGCTCAGCTCAATCTTGATGGCGCTACTATCTAGCACAGTCCGTATACTAGATCGAAACGCCTGGCAGGCAGAGTCAACTTTACGAGAGCCCAGTTGTGATAGAATCGTGGGTATATGAACAAACTCATCGGCATTATAGTAGTGCTCCTTATTATCGCGGGCGGCGCTTTTTACTGGCAGATGACTCAGACACAGACGGCGCAGAATCCTGCCTCGGACCAGACTCCTTCTCAGGCAACGACAACCCCTGAGGTTCCCGTCATGAAAGCCATGGAACCCATCGGCAAATCAGCGGGCGGCACTGACATACCCGTATATAATTTCGGCACCGGTGAAAAGAAAATTCTTTTTGTCGGGGGTATTCATGGCGGGTACGAATGGAACACGGTCCTCGTAGCCAATCAGCTCATAGAACACCTCAAGGCAAATCCCCAAGACGTGCCGGCGGGCGTAAGTGTAAGCGTGATCCCGGTATTAAATCCCGATGGTCTGAGCAAAGTTCTCGCCAGCACTACGTCGTTTGCTTCGTTTGCCGCTGCCGACGTAAACAAGTCTCAAACAGTGCAGGTTTCAGGCAGGTACAATGCCAACACCGTAGACCTCAACCGCAATTTCGACTGCGACTGGCAGGCGAAGGGCGTCTGGCAGAACAAACAAGTCAGCGGCGGCACTGCAGCGTTTTCGGAGCCGGAGAGCAAGGCGATGCAAGCATACATTGCTGCCAATAAACCTGCTGCGGTAGTAGTTTGGTATAGTTCGGCCGGCGGAGTCTATGCATCGAATTGCCACGACGGCGTATCGACAGGAACAAAAATAATCATGGATTCCTTCGCCAAAGCATCAGGCTACAAATCATATGATTCGTGGGATTTCTACGCCACTACCGGCGACATGGCTAATTGGCTGGCAAAAGAAAAAATCCCTGCTATAAGCGTTCTTCTCACCAACCACACGGATACCGATTGGGACAAAAATCTTGCCGGCGTGAAGGCGGTGCTTCAGAGCGTGGCTTCGGCTCAATAATGCGCCTTTCTCCTGTAGTCTG
>JAGVDT010000064.1 GCA_020058565.1 Minisyncoccota bacterium
CATTTGAGGATGCTTCCTATCATCTTCAATTGGGCAGGTTTCTACTATGGAGCGCTGTGATATTGGAGCAGGTACCTTCGCGGGACCCCCGGCGACAGTAGTTGTCGGGGGATTTTTTTGGCTCTATAGAGCCATGGAACGAGTCCTGTCCACCGCAGAGCGTTCGTGGACTTGCAGTGATCGACAGATGAAGGCATAATGAAGGTTGTTTAGAGCGGTAAATGTTTCCGAGGGGAAAATGGCGATAAACGCGACGAAGAAGACGAAGACGATGACGAAGACGGTGTCACAGCTCGCCCTCGAGGCCTCTGTCGGCGCCAAGCGGAAACGTCTCACACCGACATGCGGGGAATGCTTGAATAATGGGAAAGCTTCCGCATGCAAGTGTTGCGTGCATCACCCCGACCAGCGCGAACAAGGGGTATGGGAGAAATTCCAGCCGAAGATGCCAAATTAGTGGCGTCTCGCTTATGCGAGATCGCTCACAAAATCATGCCTTGAGCCCGGATTCAACCCCGGGCTCTACTGTTGCATGCCGCTTATTTTTGAGATATAGTGCTGACCCATGGTAGTACGAATGCGGGTAAACCGCTCCAAATCAGGAAAGCGCCGGAGTCATCATGCTCTTGCCGCAACCCGTCTCATCAAATGCGAATGCGGTGGCCTTCGCCAAAATCACCGCGCCTGCCCCTCATGCGGCAAATACGGCGGCCGTGTAGTCGTAGACGTAGTAGCTCGCGCCACCCGCGAGGCTGGTCGCCAAAAGCGCCGCGAAAAAGCTATGCGTGCATCTGGCATGGCCACCGAGGCCGCCAATGCCGCAGCAGCTTCCTCAGAAAAAGCAGCGTAGAAAAAACCACGTAACGCCAATTTCACCTCCTAGGTTGCTGAAATGTTTTGCGACTCCGTAAACTCGGCCTGCCCCGGCTGCGGGAATACCGCATCCGAGGGGGCCTCAAACAGTACTGCATCGCAAAACATTTCAGCAACCACACTCCTCACTTGTCCCCATTTGGGAATTTTGCGTTTAAAGCTAGAAGCTATAAGCTAATGCCTAGTATCTAGCTTATGGCCAACAGACATCTAGCACGCTCCGTAGTCCTCCAAGTGCTTTTCGAGCGCGATGCCTCAGAAGGAAAAATGTCCCAAGACGACTGCCTGGGGAGGCTCGCTGAGTATGCGCAGGAGTTCGGCGCTCGCGAAAGCGATCAGCCTTTCATGAAAAACCTCCTGCAGACTGCCCTGGCCAAGCAAAACGAAATTGACGACGTGATTTCAAAAGCGGCGCCAGAGTGGCCGATAGAGAAAATAGCAGCGATAGATCGCAACATCCTGCGCCTCGGGCTCACGGAACTCCTTTTTGCCGACAGGGCACAGGTGCCCGCAAAGGTTGCGATCAACGAAGCCATAGAGCTCGCTAAAACATTCGGCGGCAATTCTTCAAGCAAATTCGTCAACGGCGTCTTGGGCGCGGTATATGTAGAGCTCGGGGAGCCGGGTAAACAAGAAGGCGGCAAACGCAAAGACGGCGGCACGGGCGGTCCTATGCCGGTCGAAGAATTGGTCGGTGCGGTCGTGTATGCGCGCGAAGGTGGGGAGATTTACCTCGCGCTCGTGCACGACATTTTCGGCCACTGGACGCTTTCTAAAGGCAAACTCCAGCCTGGGGAGCGCAAAAACGACGGTGTTATCCGCAAAGTAGAAGAAGAGATCGGCCTTACGGTATCCGTGGAAGACGAGCTGGGCGAGAACGAATATATCGCCAACGACTCGAGCAACAGCGGTCCTGGAAAAAATGGTAAGAAAAAGCGCCATGCCACCTATTTCTTGGCTCGATCAGACTTTACTGACATACTGCTCAAGCGTGAAGGGGGTCTCGACGATGCCCAGTGGTTTCCGCTCCAGTCAGTTGGAGACCTTAATTTCTACGACGATATCTTGCCGGTCGTCACCAGGGCCATCAATATATTGGCTCAAAAAGGCAGGGAATAGAAGCGAGCTACGAGCGTCGAGTTTCAAGATAAAATACTGCCATGTTATTGTTTGTTGTGTCGTAGCTCGTAGCTCGTAGCTCGACGCTTGAAATACATGCCTAATTTCGACCAATTTGAAAAAAAGATCGGCTTTAGCTTCCGTAACCGGAAGTTTTTAGAGACTGCTTTCACGCACCGCTCGTATCTGAACGAAAATCGCGCTCCGTCCGCCGGCTGGCGGAGAGAACACAACGAACGCTTAGAGTTTCTAGGCGACGCCGTATTGGAGCTCGTGGTCACTGAATTCCTGTTTGCCAAATACCCTGAGAAGCCCGAGGGAGACCTCACGGCGTACCGCGCGGCGCTCGTGAACACGCAGTCTATATCGGCTGCCGCACAAAAGCTCGGCATGAACGACTTTCTCCTCCTGTCCCGAGGCGAGGCGAGGGACACTGGCCGCGCCCGCCAGATAATCCTCGCCAACGCTTTTGAAGCCATGATCGGCGCGCTTTACCTGGATCAAGGCTACAACGCTGCCAAAGATTTCATCGGCAAGCAGCTTTTCGGAATGGCCGACGAGATCGTAGAAAAGAAATTGTGGCAAGACGCCAAAAGCCGCTTCCAAGAAGTCGCCCAGGAATTGATGGGCATTACGCCAAGCTACAAACTCCTCGACCAGTCCGGGCCTGACCACGACAAAAGATTCCTGATTGGTGCGTATGTGGGCCCCGAAAAGATCTCGATAGGTGAAGGCAAATCCAAACAAGAGGCCGAACAAGACGCCGCCCAAAAAGCCCTCCAGGCAAAGGGGTGGTAATAAGTCGTAGACGACTTAAAAAACAACGTTACAATTCTGCCAATGGGGGTATTGGATAAATGGTTTGGTCCGTCGCCACAGCAGGTAGCGAAAGAAGTCGATGAAGAGCTTGCTAAGGGTGAGCACGATGAAAATCAGACGCTCATGCGCCCCGAGGTAAGGTGGCGTGTCATTTCGCATGCGCATAGGGTCGCGGAGAAAATGCTCGACCGTGTGAGGATCGACCCGCGTGAATTTCGAGGGAAGCGCGGACATCTAATAATGGGCTCTGAAGATTCGCCAGAAACCAGAGATATCAGTTTTGGAAATATTCGCGATCATATGCAAGAAATTGCCATGCGTGAAATGGAAGAAGAAAAACGCGACGCGAGGCTCCCAGACAGGGTTTATTATCGAATGGGTCGCTTTAAATTACAGTCTGAAGTAGTAGAAGCGATGATGCTTGACGTGGGGCGATATATTTTCGGAAAAGATGTCCAGATCCGCGTACCAAGCATTATCGACGATCGGATGAACAGTACGGATCTCTACGCCATATTCAGAACACCCGATGGGAAGATTGATCAGGTGTTGGGGCTAGATTTCACGTCGCTTCCGGGAAGCAATCAGCTCGACAGAAAGATGCGTCTGATACTGCGAGGTATTGTTCGCGGTAACCTGACGACTGCGCTATATCTGAAAAGTCGTAATCCAATCTCGAAGGAAGATGATTTCAATACTGTACGCGGCATTCCGCGAGCTATCATAGGCGTGAGCTCGTTTACTGCAGTCAAATTTGCCAAAAATTGGCTGCAAGCCGGTAAGAGCGATCCTGTAGATTTCGTCGGAGCAGGGAAGCGGTTGGGGTATCTAAACGCTGTTCGAGATACTTACCGGGCACAGCTGACCATATCTAAAAAACAGGATGAGAAAAAAAGCGAAGCGTCAGGCGGTCAGATTGAAGAATCTTTTGCCACTAAAGAGTTGCAACGAGCATACGATCGCATCCAAAATATCATAGACAATGACTTCACTAATGTGCGGTCCGAAACAGACAGAACCTTGGAACATGTCTCCGCGCTCGTGAATTCTAGACAGAAAATGGCAGAGTTGTACGCATCCGGAGTAGAAGATCAACGCCGGATCGACGAGATTATTACTGCTGAACGCAACGGTAAGCCCGGGAGAAATAGAACATGGAGGTCCAAGAGGGGGTATTGACAGGCCCAGATTTTGGAGTATACTTCCCGCAGGAAAGTTTATGCCATAAAAAAACTTTGGCCGGATGGAGCTGCTTGTGGGGTTGCTAAACTAGTTAAACTTTGGCCGGATGGAGCTGCTTGTGGGGTTGCTAAACTAGTTAGAGCGCCCAATTGAAGCAAGCCGCTACGGCCCAACAAAAAGCGCCAAACAAGACAAGGCGCATACCGAGACCGGGATCTCCCTCCTGGTCTCTTGATTTTTACAGCAAGTGAGATTGGTTTTTTAGAGCGAATGTTGACAGACACATGTATAATATGTACAATGTTTCCCTTGGTCTTTTTCACGTTCAAGGAGGATCCTGCTAATGGCTACCGACCAGGCGTCTAGAGACGTGCTCCTCGTGCAGTTCAAAGTGAAGGAAGTTCCGACAACGAAAGTGTATCGCAGGCTACCAGATGATACTGTTGACGACGCTCTCAAGCGTCGACGCGCTCGAGCAGAGATGCCCGCGCCGACAAACAGGTTCAAGTACGGCGAAGCGATCCCGAAGTTGATCTCGGAAGCCCTCGCCACTAAAGGGCTTTCCCTGGTCGATGTTAGGGTTCAGCGCCGTTTGTCGATCGATGCGGATGAGCATCGCGTGAGACAGAATGTGCTCATCACCTTCGACTTCCGGTCACAATCCACAAATGCTCCAGAGCGCGACCGGGAGCTCAAGGTAGACGGAATGAAAGCACTGAGTGGTTTGCTGACCGAGCACTGGAGCGAGGTTTCGGTCTCGAATTTCCCAGACTCG
>JAGVDT010000043.1 GCA_020058565.1 Minisyncoccota bacterium
CGGGCATGCAGAGGGCCTCATCTTTGATTTCGGCTACAATTCGAACCGCGGCATCATCGTCTACATGCGCGTTTTTGGCGGTAGTTTCAGAAAGGGTGATGAACTTAAATTCATCGCAGCCGACGCGCAGTTTGTAGCGCTCGAAGTCGGCGTCCTTACGCCGGAGGAATCGCCCCGAGACTCGCTCAGCGAAGGGGAGATAGGCTACGTGGTAACCGGCATAAAAAAACCCGGCATCGCATCGGTTGGAGACACTATCACTACCGTGCGTAATCCCGCAAAGGCTCTGCACGGCTATCGCGCGCCGACTCCCGTCATTTGGGCCAGCGTCTATCCTGAGTCTCAGGATGATTTACCGCTGCTCAGACAGTCGCTCGAACGTCTTCGGCTCTCTGATTCTTCGCTTTCATACGAAGAAGAGTCTTCCGGCGTGATGGGAAGGGGATTCAGATGTGGTTTTCTTGGGATGCTCCATCTTGAAATTATAGTCGAGCGTCTGCGCCGAGAATTCAATATGGCGCTCGTCGTCACGCAGCCGACGACCGTATACGAAATCACCAAACAAAACGGCGAAGTAGAAGAAATTTACGCGCCCGCAAAGCTCCCGGACGACGCGAAACTCGTGCGCGAAATGTGGGCCAATGTGACCCTGATCACACCTACCGACTATGTGGGCGGTATTTCACAGCTGCTCTACGAGCATGAAGCTAAAGTGGGAGCGACGGAAACGCTGCCTGACGGCAAGCTTGAAATGAAAGCCGAAATGCCGCTCAGAGAATTGATGCGCGGATTTTTCGACAGGCTCAAAAGCGTTTCTTCGGGTTTCGCGTCGCTTTCCTACGAAATGATAGGGCTCAGGCCTGCGGAAGTGCTTCGTCTGGACATACTGGTGGCAGAAGAACTGACGCCTGCCTTTACGCGCATTGTGAGCCGCAGGCGCGTGCAGGCCGAAGCCGAGCAAATGGTGGAAAAACTCGAAGAGCTGCTACCCAGACAATGGTTTGACCTCAAAATTCAAGCCAAAGCAGACGGGCGCATAGTGGCCAGTCGCCGCAAATCTGCGCTGCGCAAAGATGTTACCGGCTACCTGTACGGAGGCGATATCACGCGCAAAATGAAGCTGCTCGAAAAGCAAAAGAAAGGCAAGAAAAAAATGCTTGCGCGAGGCAAGGTAGACATCCCGCACGAGGTATTCCTCAAGGTTGTCCGCGAACAATAGCTCCTGTTTATTTTTCTGCTTTCTCCAGTTGAGCGAAAAATTCCTGCCAGGTCTCGTCATGGATCGCGTCGAAACGCGCCTGTGTGAGTGGTTCGATGCCGTGCGCTGCGAGGTACGCTTCTCCGGCTTTTACATCAAGAGTGGTAAAATGCCGGCGCTCGTCTGGGGTGAGTTTTTCTGTCATGCTCAAAATAGCGCGACCCATAATGATCTCGCCGACTTCTCGCATCATAGGCCCCAGCCTTGAAACTTTTGCGCCCAGACTCTGCAGTTTATTTTGGATTTCTTGTTCACTCAGCATACTGCTAATGATGCGCTGCTGCCGCGTGGCCGTGGTCGCCATGACCTTTTTTGTGATCTTTTTTGGAATTCTGTTCGCTAAAATACACTGCAGCTCCCGCTGCACCTATGCCGATCATGTACGCGGGCACTACAACAGGCCCCAGAAACCCGCTGGCTACAAGAATGCCGCCGGCAAGCAAGACTTTTTTTGCGCCCGAAACAAGCCAATCAAATGTGGCCTCAAGCGGAGATTTTTCCTTGTGTTCATGCGCTTCATGCGCTGCCATTGTCGCAGTATAGCACCATACCAAAATGTATAAAAAAACGGCACCGAATATTCGGAGTTTTACAAATTAGCAAATCAGCGCAGGTGCGCTAATTTGCTAATTTGCTCCGGAAGTAGGTTGACACTGTCATCAACATAGTGCACCCGAAAGGCGATTAGCGCACGGAGAAGGGACTTCAAACTACCAAAACTAGCCGAAGATGGTCGGCAGACCGCCGGAAAAAGCGAAGATCATAGAGAGCGACACCAGGATCGCAACCACTGCCCAGATGTAGTGAATGACCTTTTTAGTTTTCTTGTGGAAGAGAAAGCTCATACAATGCTAAAATTATACACCATGGCTGCCATCCGTCAAAGGAACGATCCGGTACGACTTTTCTGGCGAAGGGTAGCCATGCTCGGACTGTCGGTATTCGTGCTTTTCTCCCTGTGGGCGGTGCTCGGGGTTCTCCAGAAGGAGCGTGATTCGCGGCTGCTCAAATCGGAAGCCCAAGTAAAGCTTGAGGAGTTGAAAAAAAGGGAAATTGCTCTTCACGCTCGCATAGGGAGCCTCGAGACGGAGCGAGGCCAGGAAGCCGCCTTGAGAGATGCCTATGGCGTCGGCAAGGATGGCGAGGCGATGATACAGATCGTAGACAAACCGGCCGATGCTACGGAAGAAAGGGCGCCGGATGGGAGAAGTTGGTTTGCAAACATGTTTCCTTGGTGGTAGCACATTCGTCGTGAGGCTCGGTAGCTGAGCAGGCCAGAAAAGAACCAGGCGCCATTTGCAGGCGGTGTCTCGCTCCAGGGGCGGTGTATGAAGCCAGCTTGGAGTACGGAAGCCAGCTTGGAGTACGCTGATTTCCTGATAAATTAAGACGATTGCGGGTATAGTTTAGTGGCAGAACGAATGCTTCCCAAGCATTAGATCGGGGTTCGATTCCCCGTACCCGCACCAATTTGGTATACTGCTGACATGAAAAAACTAATAGCGGGAGGAATGGTAGCAGCGGCGCTTGCGCTGCCTGGGGCAGCATTTGCAGATACTGGTCAGGTTGTCGCACTGTACCAACAGCTTATCGTGCTCCTGCAGCAAGAAATCGAATTATTGAAGAAGCAGGCGCTTACTATTTCCCGCACTACCGGGGAGGCGCCGTTTATGACGACTTTCATGGTCCAAGATCTGCAAGGAAACGAAGCTATTGATTTCGGCGATGGCCGTTCAACAGGAAGCGCAGGGTGCCCGCGCAATGCAAAGGGATTTTGCGATCTCTCAAAAATTGTCGAACACACCTATCAGCTGCCGGGGAGCTATACCGTAAGCCTGCTTCGTACTATCGACGGTAAGGCGCACGTGGTAGCTACGTATCCCATTTCAGTCGAGTAGCTGCATCTGAGGGGTGTGGATAACTCAGCGCGGTACGCCACCACACCAACTTTGCGGACAAAGTTGGTGTGGTGGTATACTTTTAGTCCTTATCCAACTTAGCGTACGATCATGGCCACTGTAACTATTTACTCAACGCCGTCATGTCACTTTTGCCACGCGGCAAAAGACTTTTTCACCGCAAACAATGTTGCTTTTACCGATTACAATGTAGCCGCTGATCTTCCGCACCGACAAGAAATGATCCAAAAGAGCGGTCAGATGGGAGTGCCGGTGATCACCATAGACAACGAGCTCGTCATAGGTTTTGACGAAGACCGACTGCGCGAACTCCTTCATTTGGCGCCTGCCGTGTGACGCTTTTGTTGAAAATGTAAGAGGCCCTTTCGGCCTTTTATCAGAAATTTGCCTATTGCTGGCACTGTTGATATGTGGCAAGGTGATTCAGGAATGAGCATTGAAAGGTCAACCAATGAGTGACTCACCAGAGTTTCCTGCGTCGAAAGATGCTGAGGCAAACAATGACTTCGAACAGATCATGCTGATGTGGGAATCTGCGCTGATTGCTGAACTTATTGATGGTGGCACAGAGTCCAAATTAGCCGCCGAAGCTGCCAGGGAAGGTATGTTTCAAGCCTATCAATTGATGGTCTCGCAATATGGGGAAGAGACTTGTCGGCGCGTTCTTGGCGTGCGATATAAAAGACTGATGTAAGTGTTTGTAAAAATGAAAATAAGGGTCGCCTTTTGCGGCCCTTGTTCATCTATGAAATCGTACTTGCAGATACATCTATCGAATATATTAAGGTGAGCGCTATTTCAAGGAGATAATGAGCATGATACAGTTGATTGCTTCCGAGGTTGGAAGCCCCCGTAGTTCAATGGATAGAACAGCGGCGTCCTAAGCTGTAGATCCAGGTTCGATTCCTGGCGAGGGCACCA
>JAGVDT010000099.1 GCA_020058565.1 Minisyncoccota bacterium
AGGCACGGTTAACGGTTAATGGCCAACACCAAAATCGTACCGTGCCTTTCGCTATTTCAAGGAACTGAAAGTGTCACTAACCCGTAGTGTACGTACAATCGCTTTGACATAGCCGAAAGTCATGGTATCAAGAGTTCAGAACAGGAGGACTATGAAATGGACCAACGCCCTACGTCTCGTACCTGTGGCCCATGCCGAGGGTGTTGTCTTCCTTGGGCTGTGCCCGAGGTCGGAAAGCTAACCGCTACCTGGTGCTCCAAGTCTAAACCGGGGCGCGGCTGCACGATATATGCGACGCGACCACAGGCATGCAGGAAATACGCATGCCTGTGGCTCAACGGTAAGGGCGAAGAAAGCGATCGACCGGATTTGCTCGGCGTCCTTATGGATGTTGAAGACTTCACGTTCGGTGACCGAGAAATCGGGATTCTGCACCTATGGGAGCTTGACTCCGGATCAGCCGATAAGCCGCGTGTCCGGGCAATTGTCAACGCAAACCTGCGCGGAGGAATCGTCGTTTGTGTGCATTGTCCGCGGGACTTGCAGTCCTACACCCGCAAGTTCATCCTTTCGCCTGAGCATTTCACGCTAGAGGAGGCTGACCATCTCGACGAGGAGTACGCCTGAAAAGAATGCCGCCCCAACGCTAAGTTGCGGGCGGCGTCGCTTTTTCGGCCGGCCGGAATGTTTTCAGCGAGAAGCCCCTATACGAACTATCCGCCTTTGTCGTCGAGGTCTCAAACGGACCCTACTGAAAAATACTCCTGAAAAATACTTATCGAATTACCAAAGAACGCGCCGAGGAGTAGAAATACTACCGCCCAAGCTGTACCCGCCAAGATGTTCCAGAACAAGAATTTCCGCATAGGCATTTCTACCCATCCTGCGACAAAAGAAATCATCGATCCAAGCGGACCTAAAAAGCGACCAATCAAAACCCCGGGGCCCCCATACTCTGCGAGTATTCTTTCTCCGCGCTCTATGGCCTCGTGCTTTTTGATTTGCGCCTTTCGTACGAGTAGGCCGGTGCCGTGATAGCCAAGCAGGTAATTGATGAATCCGCCAAGTATCGCGCCGCTGGCGGCAGAAAAAGTCATCGGCAAGAGCGCGTAGGTGCCGCTAAGTACCAAGACGCCTATCAGGAACAAAAAAGCCGCTCCAGCAGTAAACGAGCCGATGATAATGATCGAGTCGGCGACCGCCAGCACAAAAACCAATGCGTACGCCCAAGGCCCGATGCTCTCGAGAGTTGAAGAAAGGTAATTGAAAATGGCCACGCTGAACTCCATACGGTATCAGTGGATTATGTCACAAGTTTGCTGACTTAAAAGAATTGCTGCCCCGGCATCTTCCGCCGGGGCAGTAGTCACTTCTTTTTTTGTCCTGTCTTTGGAGCGCGGAAGGTAAGTCGCGCAAGTGCGTCGAGTGCTCTAGCGGAACTGTGTCTGGCCAGTGCGGCTTTTTCGTATTCCTTGATGGCAAAGGCGGTCTTTCCCATTTTTTCGTACACGACTCCGCGCTGATAATACGAGTGACCAAAGCCCGGAAGAAGCTTTATCACTGCCGCATAGTCGTCGAGCGCCTCCTTCCACATCCCGAGTTGCCGGTTGGCATATCCGCGATGATAATATGCCTGGTACGGTTGCCATTCGGTGTTTTGTCCATCGGGACTTCGCCGTAATGCCTCGGTAAAATCTTTTCTTGCTCTCGAGTAGTCGGGCAGCATAAAGTACCAATTTCCCCGGAGGAAGTAGATCGATGACGGTGAAGCAACGGGCGAGCCGTCCTCCTGAATAATCCGCGTACATGCACCGATGGCTACTTGCACATTGTCGTGATATGCGCAGGTTTCGGCATCTTGGGCGTACGCCGATTCCAGACTGAGTATGGACAACGATGCCGCTAGGCAGGCTAAATGTTTCATTTCGCTCCTTTCCGCACAGCGCTGTTGCCATGCGATCTGAGGGATTTCTACCACCAAACCTACACGGATGCACGTAACCTTCATAGGAAATATAGACGCCAAGAAGTATGTATAATGAGCATATGGATCCCGTTAGAAATCGCGGACTCGGTTTAGAAGCGCGATGCGGGTTATGTTTCGTGTTTTATCAGGATAGCCAAATAGGGTTCAACGGGCTTTCGTCCGCATCCTATTTCTAACGGGATGGACATACGCATCAAGGCTACGAATTTCACGATGAACGATCAGGTATCCGCGTATCTGGACGAGCGGCTATCTACCATAGAAAGGCATTTGGGGGCCGAAGCGCAAACTGCGCGATTTGAGGTAGAGGTGGGACGCGACGCAGGGCATTCGCAGCAAGGCGCGCACTGGTTTGCAGAGATTCAGATCAGAATCCCCGGAGGCAATTACGCGCGGGTGATGGCCAAAGGAGAGGCGCTCAATGCCGCGATCGACGAAGCCAAGGACGAAATGCTCCGAAAGCTTCGCACGCAAAAGCGGGAGCATGCGGGATTCTTGCGCAAAAGCGGGGCCGCGCTTAAGCGCATGCTCAGGATGGAGTAATTATGTAATTACAAAGAGTAAAGCGCCTCGGGTGACGGAAGTCCCGAGGCGCTACGGCAGCGAGTGCGCTCGCGTGCCTGTCGCCGAGGGTCGAACAGGGACTGAAGCGGGGCAGCCCTTTCCTCGAACGATCTCGACAATGTACTATGGTCCCCGCGGGAGGCAAACGATCATCGAACGAAATCCGCGTATGCCATTTCTTTTTACCTTCAGGCTTCAGTCGGTCGATCACTAATTTGTTGCTTGTGATGTGAGCATCGAGTATTTGTACCCTGATGTTTTTCCCGTGTTTTTCTACAAACGTGTACGTGCCCGGCCAGCCGTCAAATGCACGGATCTTCAATAGATTTTTATACGGATCATCTGCCAGGTCTAAAAGCCCGTCTTCTTTAGAAAACATCTGGCAGTAGGTAGCGACGTCGTGGTTTTGTTCCTGTGGTTCTATTTCACCTTTGAGCCAGAGAGGAAGTATTTCTGCAACGAGTTTTCCACCTTCGCGTGCCAGCAGGCTGTCTAGCTCGCGGCCGCGCATAGGCCAGTCTGGCGTCATGACTTTTTTCTGAGCGAGTATCGGACCGTGATCCAACTTTTCATCCAAAATCATAACGCTCACGCCGACATTTTTTTCGTCGGTAAGTATGGCGGAGCGTATAGGTGACGGTCCGCGCAGGCGCGGCAAAAGGGACGGGTGCATGTTGAGGACGCCTTTTTCCGGAATATCTAATAGTGCTTTTGGGAGAATCTTGCCGTAGTCGATGACGAGAAATACAGGCACTAGGCCCGAGCTTCTAGCTTTTAGCTTATTCAAGAAATCGTCATCCAGTCTTTCGGGTTTGAGGGTTTCGATGTTGCGCTCAGCTGCCCATGCACCGACGGGGGAAGGCGAGACTACACCGCCGCGCCCTTGCGGCCGGTCGGGCGCAGTGACTATTAGAGCGGGGACTACGCCAGCTTTTTCCATTTCGTGTAAAGCAGCTGCAGCTATCGGGCCTGCGCCGAAGAATACGAAAGATAGCTGCGAGCTCCGAGCTGCGAGCTTCGAGGATAAAGTCTCGCTTGCATTTTCGCTCGAAGCTCGAAGCTTGTCGCTCGAACCTGCGTCACTCTGCTGCTTTTTCATCATCATACACTTCAGTGGCTTTGTCGGTGTAGAGTACGCCCTCGAGATGGTCCATTTCGTGCTGGAATATGTGCGCTAGAAATCCCGACGCACCGCGGGTGAATTGCCGTCCCTCTTCGTCGTAGGCGCGCACCGTGGCCTTTTCGGCACGGGGAACCTTGCCCCATTTGCCGCGGATGGAAAGGCATCCTTCGTGTTTGTCTTTTTTGCCGCGGGAAAGTTTTACTAGCTCCGGGTTTATGTATATCTGATCCCTCGGCTCTGCTCGGGACAAGTCCGTTTCCGTATATGACTGCTTGCCCTGAGCGTGTCGAAGGGGTTCGTCTTTGGCGTTTCTTTTGTCGCGGGCCAGCGCTCGTCCCGAAACAATAAAAATCTTAATAGGCTCTCCAAGCTGCGGTGCCGCAAGCGCTACGCCGTATTCTTCGTGACTGAGGAGCTCTTTCATTTCGGCGATAAGCGTGCGTATGTCCCGACTCATTATCTCGCTGAGAGGAATATCTTTGGCTTGAGAACGAAGCACGGGGTTTTCTGACTCGGGGAGTATCTGACGCATCATGAAAACTATACAGGAGGTTCGCGAAAGTTTGAAGCAAAAAAGATGGCCGGTCGCAGCGGGGGGAGGGTGCGACCGGCCAGTACTGACGAGGTGCAAAGCCTCGCCACTGGCGCGCAGGGGCTGGGTCCAGCGCCAGATGTAATTATAGTAGTACATTTGTAAAATAAATCAAGTCTTCTTTCCGTACCCTGATGTACAATAAATCGCCATGAAGCACATCGGATCTCACCTCAAACGTACCGCTGTCAAAGTGCGCATCAGCGAGCGGGGGGAAATGATGCGCTTTTTTTGCACGGAGCTTAACCGTACGCGTATTCGCGACGGGCTCGAGAAGATCACCATGGCGCGCATGGGCAAAATTCTCGAAAATATCCCGACCAAAGATCTCTACTACCTCAAGCGTGTCTGCTCAGATTCCGCTAACTTCTCCAAGCGATTCTGGTGGGAACTCGACCCGAAGAAACATTAACCATGTACCAAGGCCGGGCCTTGGTAACCATGTACCAAGTACCAAGGCCGGGCCTTGGTACGGATTGGAAGTCAAGCCAAGGATCATGGTATGGTCGCCGCAATGAGCATGCGCACCGTGACGTTCGCCAATGACGAGTGGTACCATGTTTGTACTCGTGGGGTTGATAAGCGTCCTATATTCATGGACGAACGCGATGCTGAGCGCTTCATAATGCTTCTCTATGCCGGTAACAGTACAACCCCTATCCATATCAGTAATCTCAGAAAACACCAAGGCCCGGCCTTGGTAGAAGTGTTGGAGCAAAAACGCGGTGAGCAGTTCGTTGATATAGGAGCGTATTCCCTCATGGGCAACCATCTCCATCTTGCGGTACTTCAGAGATTGGAAAACGGCATCTCGTCGTTTATGCAAAAAATCGGCACAGGCTACACAATGTATTTCAATAAGAAATATGAGCGGACAGGCACGCTTCTTTCGGGAAGATTCAGAGCGCAGCACATAGGCAGTGATCAATATTTGCGAAGGGTCATCAATTATATCCACGCAAATCCGGCTGAACTTTTTGAGCCAGGATGGAAAGCTGGAGTAATAGGTGACGAAGGCATTTTGCGTGAAAAATTGCTGCAATATCCTTTCACAAGTTTGCCTGAATATGAAAATATATCTCGAGCGCAATCAGATATTATCAACAAGCAAAGCCTGCTTTCCTTTATGGAAAAGCCGCCCTCGCTTGACGGGATTTTTGAGGATGCGCGCACTTTTTATGCATCAAGCGATTCGTTAGAAGACTAACCGCCGCAAACCATACCAAGGCCCGGCCTTGGTATGAATGGCCTTGGTATGAATTTAAATCTATACGCTAGCGCCTCGTGCCTAATTCCTCTACAATTGCCCTCCACACCGGTATGTTAGGAGTTTCTCCAAAACTCGGGATCGACCTAGGCACTACCACAGTGCTGGTATTTTCGCCCGGCAAAGGCATCGTGCTCAACGAGCCATCCGTAGTGGCAGTTTCTCAGCCCGGCAATAGGGTAGTAGCCATAGGCAACGACGCCAAAGAAATGCTCGGCCGTACGCCGGACGAGATAGTGGCGTACCGCCCGATGCGTGACGGCGTCATAGCTGACTATCGCGTGACCGAAGCGATGCTTCGCTACTATATAAAGAAAGCCCTCGGCAAGTGGAATCTTTTCAAACCAGAAGTCATGGTCTCGGTTCCCGCAGGCGTTACCTCCACGGAGAGGCGCGCCGTCATTGAGGCGGCGACCAAAGCCGGCGCGCGTGCCGCCTACATCGTCAAAGAGCCGATACTCGCGGCGATAGGCGCCGGTATCCCTATACAGGAAGCGCGCGGACATATGGTAGTGGATATTGGGGGCGGGACCACCGATGTCGCCGTGATTTCCCTTGGCGGCATCGTCGCATCCACCTCCGTGAAATGCGCCGGCAATGCCCTCGATCATGCGATAGCCGACCACATAAAGAAAAATCACAACCTCGCAATCGGCGATGCAATGGCAGAGGTCGTCAAAATCCATATCGGCTCGGCGGTCCCAGTGGAAGACGAGCTTGCCATGGTAGTAAAAGGCCGCGACCACCTGACCGGCCTTCCACGATCGATAGAGATAGGCACAAACGAAGTCGTGCGCGCTATCAGCAGGGAACTTCGCATGATCATCAACGCCATCAAAGACGTCCTCCAAGAAACGCCGCCTGAGTTAGCCGCCGACATCATAGACAACGGGATCACGCTGACCGGCGGCAGCAGCCAGCTCAGGAACCTCACCGAACTCATATTTCGCCGCACGGGGGTAAAGGCGCGCGTGGCCAAAGACCCGGCTTTTTGCGTGGCGCTTGGTACCGGAGAAGCGCTCAAACATTTAGACACCTACAAAAAAGCCATTATCGCGAAAAGATAGCGGGGATGTATCGCGTATAGCGTATCGTGTATAGCGTATAAAATTCCCGCGTATTTATACTCTATACGAAATACGCTATACCATATACGCCCGTTCTTCACTTCTGCTGTAGTTTCGCAATATCGTCCATCAATTTGCGCAGATTGCCCTGAATTTCGACAAGTGTTTGTTTCTGCTCGCTCTTGCGCGCTTCTTCGGCAGCTTCTTCTTCTTTTTCGCCCTCGGTAATTTCTTCGACATCTTCGGACATTTCTTCGACATCTTCCTGGAGCTCATCGACGTCTTCCTGAACCTCCTCTATGTCTTCTTGGATTTCATCGACATCCTCTTGGATTTCATCAACGTCTTCTTGGATCTCGTCTATGTCTTCCTGGATTTCTTCGACGTCTTCGGCGGTGTAGTTGATGGTCATTTGTATGAATATCGCGAGGTAGATGGCCTCGAGAGATACGATGGTAGTGAGCACCAGAAGCATTTTGTCCCAGTCGACGAATCCGAGGATGGCTACTGCGAAGCTTCCGAGAAAGATTAGGGTGTGGATGACGATCGAAGTAGGCGAGCCAATGCCGCGCGTGACTGATAGCGCGAATTTCTCAGTGGAGCTTTGCGACATTATACAATTATATAGCGACCCGCTTCCAACTGCCAGCTTCCAGCCAGAAAATATCACTGCATTGCCTGGCACCTGGAACCTGGCAGCTGGAAGCTGTATCTTGTTATACTGCGGTCATGCAATTGACTGCGCATGCATATTTAGTCCGCAGTTCAGCGGAAAGCGTTCGCGAAGTAATAAAGTTTCTGGAAGAGCAGGGCGTCGAAACCGAAGGGAATCCAGATGTTCTCGTTCGCACGTACACCAGTTTCTCAATAGACGATGCTCGCGCACTTCGTGAGCGTGCAGCGCTGAAAAGTGTTGGAGGCCGAGGCAGGGTATTTGTCGTTGCTGCACCGACCGTTGCGGCAGACGCGCAAAACGCACTGCTAAAGACATTTGAAGAGCCGCCTGCGGGCACCAAATTTTTCTTGATACTGCCTTCGCCGGAAACGCTTTTACCGACGCTTCGATCGCGTGCTCAGATATTGGAGTTCGAAGGAAAATCTGATACGGCGCTCGTAGACGCTCGAGAATTTCTTAAAGCGTCTTCGGACAAACGCTTGGATTTACTTACACCTCTTTTAGAAAAAGGTGAAGATGATAAGCGCGATCTTGCGGGTACACTGAAATTTCTGGGCGATTTGGAAAGAGCCTTAGCGGGCAAACCCAGGGAAAATGCTGCGGGCCTCATCAGTGTCTACCGCGCCCGCAAATATATCACCGACCGCGGCGCACTCGCGAAGGCTCTCTTAGAGCAAGTCGCACTCCTGGTCCCTAAAATGCTATAATCCCTAAATCCGAATTTGCACTTACTAAACCCTAACCGCGATACCCTAAATACCTACCCAATATGGCATACGACTTTAAACCTCTTGAGGGCAAACTAGCAAAAGCCAAGGAATGGCTAGGCAACGAATACCGCGGGCTTAGGAGCGGGCGAGCGACACCTGCCATCCTTGATGGCGTAAAAGTAAATGCTTATGGATCGATGATGACCATCCAGGCACTCGGCTCTGTGCGAGTAGAAGGCGCACGGTCCTTGGTAATCCAGCCCTTCGATACATCGGTCGCCAAAGACATCGAGCGAGGAATTGCAGAAGCGGACTTGGGCCTCGGCGTAGGGATAGACCCGAGCGGCATTCGTGTGACTTTTCCCGAACTTACGACTGAGCGACGCGAGCAGTTCATCAAGCTTGCCAAACAAAAGCTCGAAGAGGCTCGCACCAGCGTGCGCCTGGCACGTGATGAGAGCTGGAAAGACATTCAGGAAAAAGAAAAGGCCAGCGAAATAACCGAAGACGACAAGTTCCGCCTCAAAGACGAGCTGCAGAAAAAAATTGACGCCTGCAACGATGATCTCGAAAAAGCGTTTGAGAACAAGGAAAAGGAAATGAGCTCGTAACAAGTTCGTAGTTCGTAGAACTCAGTAAATGCATGGCTCACTACCGCGATCTCATTGTTTGGCAAAAATCCATGGACCTTGTCGTGGCGGCATATAAACTGACTGAGTCTTTTCCGTCTGATGAAAAATTCGGACTGACGTCTCAGATGCGGCGTTGTGCAGTCTCCATTCCATCGAATATTTCAGAAGGAAGCAGGCGACGAGGTAAAGATACGCGTAATTTTTTGGTAATATCATATGCATCGGGGTCCGAGCTTGAAACTCAAACTGAGCTTTCAAGACGTCTGGAATTTGGTACAGAGGATTAACGAAAAAAGGGTGAAGAACTTTTACGTGAAGTAATGCGAATGTTACACTCAATGATAAATAAATCATGACTTCCTCATCTGTTTTGCGCTCGAACTACGTTCTACGCTCTACGTACTACGTACTACCCCTATGACTGCACTCTTAGTTATCGGTATCCTGGTGTTACTCATCGTCATCCATGAGCTGGGGCATTTCTTGGTGGCCAAGTGGACAGGGGTGCGCGTCGAAGAGTTCGGCATCGGTTATCCGCCACGGGCATTTACGTTTGGAGTGTGGAACAAAACAGAATACACGCTCAACTGGCTTCCTTTTGGAGGATTCGTCCGTCTCTATGGCGACGAAGGCCACGCGGAACATGGGCGCGGGTCTATGGCAGATGCACCGCGCTACGTGCAGGCGCTTATCCTGATCGCCGGCGTCGCGGCAAATGCTCTTTTAGCCTGGGTGCTGTTTGCCGGCGCGTTCATGATAGGAGTGCCGACTTTGGTACAGAGCGCTCAAGCCGGGGAAGAAACGCGCCTTTTTGTTTCTGATATTGTCCCGGGCTCGCCGGTATCAGGCTCGGGCATGATCCAGGGCGATGAAATAAAAATGGTGATTGACGGCAGCGGCCATCGCGTAGAACCGCTGACGCCTGAAGCAATGCTGGATTTTATTAAGGACCGAGGCGGCAAGGAAATTACCATCACGTATCAGCATGGCGATGCCATTCGTACTGCCAGCGTAATCCCGGCCAACGCGGTAGTTCCGGGAGCCGAAGGCCGGCCTGCTCTGGGCGTGGGACTCGCTCTGGTGGCCAACCGTACGCTTTCGCTGCCCGATGCGCTCTATGAATCGTTTTTCGTTACGCGCGACGCGTTCGTTTCCACGGCACAAAGTTTGTGGATGATTCTCACCGGGGCATTTACCGGGACAGCAGATTTATCCCAAATCGTAGGTCCAGTAGGGCTTGTTTCTGTGGTGCACCTTGCCTCCGAGAACGGTTTCGGCAACGTCGTGAAGCTCGCGGCGTTTATTTCGGTCAATCTCGTTATTATCAATCTTTTCCCGATACCGGCGCTTGATGGTGGGCGGCTCCTGATACTGGGGGTAGAGGCTCTTCGCAAAAAGAGAACCTCCAAACTTGCAGTGCAGCTACTAAACGGCCTCTCTATCGTGTTTGTGATCGTGCTCATGGTGGTGGTTACGTACAACGACATCGGCCGCCTAATTTCCTAGAGATTTGAGAAACAAATTGCTCGAGTGTCAAGTGATTGCACAACTAATCCTCAATAATTCAATGACGTATTCGCATATCTGCGCTACAATACGCGCACTATGCGACAGTCCCACCTCTTCACCAAAACCAGAAAGACGGCCCCAAAAGACGAGGTCGCCAAAAATGCCCAGCTTTTAATCCGGGCCGGATTTATCCACAAAGAGATGGCCGGCGTGTATTCGTATTTGCCGCTCGGACTTCGCGTTGTAGAAAAAATAAAGCAAATTGTGCGCGAAGAAATGAACGCAATCGCGAGCCAAGAGCTCATCATGACCGCTCTGCAGAAAAAAGAGCTCTGGGAACGTACCGATCGTTGGAGTGATGAAGTCGTCGATGTATGGTTTAAATCGGAACTAAAAGCCGGGGGTGAAGTGGGTTTTGGCTGGAGCCACGAAGAGCCGATAGGCGAAATGATGAAAAATTTCATCACCAGCTATCGCGATCTTCCAATTTCTGTATACCAATTTCAGACTAAGCTGCGCAACGAACTCCGCGCGAAAAGCGGCATTATGCGTGGCCGAGAATTCGTTATGAAAGACATGTACTCTTTTGCTGCAGATGAGAAATCGCATCTTGCGTACTATGAATCCGCAAAGCCGGCATATATGAACGTATTCAAACGCCTGGGTATCGGTGATGATACCTACATTACTTTTGCGGCAGGTGGCGCTTTTACGAAATTTAGCCACGAATTTCAGACTGTTTGTGAGACCGGCGAGGATGTGACCTACATAGACCGTAAAAAGAAAATAGCCATCAATGAAGAAGTGCTAAACGACGAAACACTTTCAAATCTTGGTCTAAAGCACGATGATCTCGAAAAGGTCAGCACAGCTGAAGTCGGCAATATTTTCAACTTCGGCCAGCAGAAGGCAGAAGACCTCGGGTTGTTGGCAAAAGACAAAGACGGCAAGGATACGCCGGTATGGATGGGTTCGTATGGAATAGGAATTACGCGGCTTATGGGCGTCTTGGTAGAAAAATTCTCGGACGATAAGGGGATTGTGTGGCCAAAGTCGGTTTCGCCGTTTGCCGTGCACCTTGTCTCAATTGCTGCGGGGAACTCCGACATAGAAAAAGAGGCGGATCGCGTTTACGATTTGCTCCGAGAAAACAACATAGAAGTCCTCTATGACGACCGCGACGTGCGAGCCGGAGAAAAGTTCGCGGACTCAGACCTCATCGGCATTTCCACGCGGCTTGTTGTTTCGGAGAAAACTATCAGCGCGGGGGGATACGAATTGGCTGACCGGGCCACCGGCAAGGCGAAATTTGTAAGCGAGAGCAGTCTCCTAAACGAGCTAAGAAAGTAATATGGGGAAGATTCGCGAGTGGGTCGAACGGCTCCTTAGCCTCTTCTCGGACGACATCGGCATCGATCTCGGCACCGCAAACACACTCGTGTATGTAAAAGGCCGCGGCATCGTGATCAACGAGCCTTCTATCGTTGCAGTAAACCAGAAAACCAACGCCGTCGTGGCGGTGGGCGCTCAGGCAAAAGAAATGTTAGGCAGGACGCCCGCACACATCGCCGCTGTGCGCCCCGTCGTCGAAGGCGTGATATCGGATTTTGAGATCACGGCCGAAATGCTCGGCTATCTGATCAACAAAGCGCAAGGCACGCGCAGAAAACTCCTCGGCCCTCGTGTGGCAATCGGGGTGCCGTCGGGGATTACGTCAGTGGAGATACGCGCGGTGCGGGATGCGGCTCGCTCAGCAGGCGCGAGGGAAGTGCATATCGTCGAGGAGCCCATGGCGGCAGCGATCGGCATTGAGCTGCCCATCCATCAGCCGGCAGGCAGCATGATCATCGATATCGGCGGCGGTACCACCGATGTCGGCATCATATCTTTGGGAGGCATGGTAAATTCTCGCAATATTCGCATCGCGGGAGATCGTTTTAATCAGGACATCGTTAGTTATGTGCGCAACGAATTCAAGACGCTTATTGGAGAAAAAAGCGCCGAAGAGGTGAAGATGTCGATCGCTTCGATTTCTCCGGAGCGCGAGCACATTGAGACACTCGTGCGCGGACGCGATCTTGTGACGGGGCTTCCGCGCGAGATTCTGGTCACAGATCTCGACGTGAGAAACGCTATCGGGCATTCTATTGAAGAGTTGGTGGAGGCTATAAAGGACGTGGTCGAGTCCACGCCGCCGGAAATAGTGGGCGATATCAAACGGCGCGGCGTGCATTTGGCCGGCGGCGGCGCTTTGATACGCGGCCTACCCGAATACTTCGCAAACGCTCTAGGGGTGCCGGTGTATGTAGCGGCCGATCCTTTGACGGCGGTGGTGCGCGGAACCGGGATCATTCTCGGCGACATGGATCTCTATGCCGAAGTCGTGATTCCTAGGGACGATGAACTCGTGCCGACGCAATAGAACGTATGCAATACGGCCGTATCGAGTATCGCGTATTTTGCATAGCGAATAGAGTCCCGAGCTACCTCAGTGGCATACGCCATACGCTATACGGCATTCGACCTCATTTCCTATGACTGCCCAATTTTACCGGCCCCAAAGGGAAGACCGCGGCCGTTCGCGGCTTTTGTATGCAACGGCGCTTATCATTATCGTCTTTCTGCTCGATATGGTTGCGGGCGGGAGGCTTCGCGCCGCGATCAGGACGCCGGTTTCGTACGTGTATCTCTCGCTCGAATCCGCGCGGGACACTTTGTTGCTCAACGGAATATTTTCGAGCAAGCTTGCGCTTCAGGAGGAGAATACTCGTTTAAAAAGCGAGCTATCGGACTATCGCACCAAGGACGCACTCTACGCGGCGATGAAAGAAGAAAACGAGCGTCTCCATTCGGTTTCCGGCCTTGCCGAAAAAGTTCCCGGACGAGCTGCTTCGGTCATTTCATCTCTGTACGCCTCCGCGTACGGGACCTTTATCATCGATACAGGCATTGAGGAAGGAGTCGCCCGCGGGGCCGTGGTCTTTGCGCCGAACGGCTTTGCCGTCGGCACTGTGATGGAAACCGGCAGCCACTCTGCGCTTGTTTCGCAGCTTTTCGCTCCGGGCAAATCGGTCGAGGCCATGGTTTCCGGCACCTCGGTAGTGCTCGTCGGCCAGGGCGGAGGAAACGCTCGGGCGAAAGCTCCCCGCGAAAGCGAAATTAGCGTCGGCGACGTGGTGCGCTCTCCGCAGGTCGACGCACCGATAGGCGTCGTGCAGCATATCGAGTCCGATGCGACAGCCGCTGACCAAGAATTGTTTGTGCGAATCCCAACGAATCTCCAGACGCTCTCTTTAGTCTATGTCGGCAGAAAATAGCTTGCGCGTCGGCTTGTCGCTTTTTGGCATTTGCGCCGTGATATTCGGCCCGCCGTGGCTCGTACTAGTCCCTATGGCGCTATTATCCATGCGCTTTCGGGCGGCCGAGGTTATCCTTATCGGGCTTTTTGCGGATTTCCTTTGGTCGCCCGGGCTCCAGCTGCCGCTTTTTCTTATCGCGAGCATAGTCATTGTGTGGGCGTTTGAACCACTACGCAAAGAACTATTGCTCTCATAAGCAGAAGCGTATTCCGTATACCGTATTCTGTATATTGCTGAAGCGGTTTTCGGATTTATGCGCGATACGGGATACAGAATACAATATACATTTTCCCTCTGTGCTTGCTGCTTCCCCTCGGGGGCGTGTACTATGTATCCATGCGTTTATTCAGACGGCGGCTGGGTGGCCACGAAATCGCTCCGGACGAAATTTTCTTGGATTCTTCAAATCTTCCGGGGCATGACACGTTTCATTTTGAAGGCAAAGTCGAACGGCCTGTTTCTCGGCGTGCAATTTTTTTCGTAGGAGTGTTTTTTTGCCTGGCTGCGCTGATATTCGCTTCGAGGGCCGCTCAGCTGGAGGTGGCTCAGGGCGCGATGTTTGCCGAGATTTCGCGCGAAAACGCTATTGAAAGCTCGATCACGTTTGCCACGCGAGGACTTGTCTATGATCGCAACGGCAAAGAGCTCGCATGGAACGAACTTCCCGCGCCGACTTCTGGAGCTTCGACGACCGAGCAGTTCGCCAAGCGCCGGTATTCGGAGCTTGCCGGCCTTTCTCATGTGCTTGGCTGGATCAGATATCCGAAACAGGACAAGTCAGGACTCTGGTGGCGCAAAGAATACAGCGGCATGTCGGGAGCGGAGCTCGCGTATGACGAAGTGCTTTCAGGTAATAACGGTTCCGTCATGATAGAGACTGATGCGCGCGGCAGAGTGCAGCGAGAAAATATCGTTGCGCCGCCGGTGCGCGGATCTGATCTTCGGCTTTCGATAGACGCAGAGGTGCAAAGCAAACTCTACGAAGTGCTGCATCGCCACGCCGGGGCGACCGGCTTTGTCGGCGGAGCTGCTGCGATCATGGACGTGGAGACGGGCGAAATCCTGGCGCTGACCAGCTTTCCCGAGTACGACAACCAGGCATTTACCGACGGCGATGCCGACGCCGTAGCGGCAGCCTCCGAAGACAAGAAAGTCCCGCTCCTCAATCGCGCGATCTCTGGCCTCTATACGCCGGGCTCTATCGTAAAGCCCATTTTTGCCGCTGCCGCACTCAATGAACGCATCATTTCCCCGGCCAAGATCATAATCTCTACTGGCGCTCTCACAGTGCCAAACCCATACGACAAGGACAAACCGACGATTTTTCGCGACTGGACCGTGCACGGCGCGGTCGATATGCGGGAGGCCATAGCAGTATCAAGTGATGAATATTTTTACACGATCGGCGGGGGATACGGGTCTCAAAAGGGGCTTGGCATCGAAAAGCTCGACGACTACTCGAGGCTTTTTGGCCTCGGCATGGTCACCGGAGTATCGCTTCGGGGCGAAGAAGACGGCGTGATACCGACGCCGGAGTGGAAAGCGAAAACGTTTGGCGAGGATGATCCGTGGCGGATAGGCAACACGTATCATACCGCCATCGGCCAGTACGGCTTCCAGGTCACGCCGATACAGGCAGTGCGTTTTACCGCAGCCATTGCGACCGGCAAACTTATAACGCCGCAGCTTTTGGCGAGTTCGACGCCGCAGTTCACGAAAATCGGCATACCCGACGAGTACCTGGAAATAGCGCGCGAAGGTATGCGCATGGCCGTCACGTCAAATCGATTTGATGCCACGGTTAAGGCTTTGAACCTGCACGGCATTGAGATCGCGGCGAAGACCGGCACCGCGCAAATAGGTTCAAAGAACCAGTACATGAATTCGTGGAATGTCGGGTTCTGGCCTGCTTCGCGTCCGCGCTACGCCTTTGCCGTCGTGCTAGAAAGGGCCCCAGCGGGAACCGCAAGCGGCGCCGCCCCGGCGCTGGCGCCATTTTTTTCGTGGTTGGTAGCAAACCATCCCGAATACCTCAATTAGGCGCTTGGCAATAGGCACTAGTCTACGGCCAAAACCAGTCCGGATAGCTATTTCTTTAAGCTAGAAGCTACAAGCCAGCGCCTATTGCCTATTGCCCTAGGTCGGGTACAATGGCTCGCGCGACTATAAAGAATCATATATAACCCGCTATGATAGCTGAAGACACCAACTATCTCTCAAAAGAAAAATTCGACGAGCTCACTAAGGAGCTCGAACATTTAAAGACCGTGCGCCGGCGCGAGATTGCAGAGCAGCTTGAGTATGCCCGCTCCCTGGGCGACCTTTCTGAAAACGCGGAATACGAAGAGGCCCGCAACATGCAGGCAGCCACGGAAGACCGCATCCGCGTTATCGAGGACCAGCTCAGCCATGTGCGCATCATCGAACACACCAAAGGCAATGTCGTCAGCCTTGGCTCTACCGTTACCATCCAGAAAAAGGGCGAAAAGGTGGAGCATACTTACGAAATAGTCGGCTCTGCCGAGGCCAACATGCAGGAGCACAAGATTTCGCACCTCTCGCCGCTTGGTTCGGCGCTCATGGAGCGCAAAAAAGGCGAGGAGTTTACCTTTGAAACACCAAAGGGAGCACAAAAGTACAAAATCGTCGCAATAAAATAGGATAGTCCTAGAGAAACAGTTTCTCCACATTGGAGAAACTGTTTCTCCAGATGGCGGGTTTGGGATGGTACTATTTCAGCATATGGATTTACAGACCCTTTTGTTTGTCGGCATCGTCGCCGCTTTATTAGCAGCTTCTATCATCTCTTTCTTGCATGGCAAGCGCGCCAACGTGGAGATTCTGGGGCAAAAGATGGTACTCTCGACCCTAATCATCGGCGGACTTCTTCTAGCCACAGTTGGCGTCTTTATGGCCT
>JAGVDT010000054.1 GCA_020058565.1 Minisyncoccota bacterium
ACCGCCATAGACGCCATGATCCCGATCGGCCGCGGTCAGCGCGAGCTCATCATCGGCGATCGATCTCTCGGTAAAACCACGGTGGCAATCGATACGATCGTCAATCAGAAAAACGAACCAGAGGCTACACGCCCGATTTGCGTCTACGTGGCTATTGGCCAAAAAGAGTCCAAAACCGCTCGTATCGCAGCGCAGCTCAAAGAAGCTGGCGCGATGGACTACACCATCATCGTCGATGCGCCGGCATCCGCTCCCGCTGCGCTTCAGTACTTGGCGCCTTTCGCAGGCGCTGCCATGGGCGAATATTTTATGGACCGGGGCCGCGATGTCTTGATCATTTACGACGACCTTTCGAAACAGGCAGTAGCGTATCGCGAACTTTCGCTCCTGCTTCGCCGCCCGCCGGGCCGCGAAGCATACCCAGGCGACATCTTCTACCTCCACTCACGCCTCCTAGAGCGCGCAGCGCGCCTTTCGGAAGACAAAGGCGGCGGCTCCATGACCGCGCTTCCAATCATTGAAACCCAAGAAGGCGACGTATCCGCATACATCCCGACCAACGTGATCTCGATCACCGATGGCCAGATCTTCTTGATCGCCGAACTCTTCAACAAAGGCATTCGCCCAGCGATCGACGTTGGTATCTCTGTTTCTCGCGTCGGCTCTGCTGCACAGACCAAAGCCATGAAAGCCGTAGCGGGTACGCTCAAACTTGAGCTCGCGCAGTTCCGCGAACTCGAAGCTTTTATGCAGTTCGCAGCTGACCTCGATCCTGCTACTGCAGCTCGTATCGGCTCTGGTCAGCGCATGGTGGAGCTTTTGAAACAGAAAAACGGTGACCCTATCCCGACCGAAAAACAAGTAGCCATGCTTTACGCCGGTATGCACAAGCTTTTCGCCAATACGCCGGTCGTCAAAGTCCGCGCAGCCGCGCAGCAGTTTGTCGACTATGTAGAAGGCAATTATAAAGCCGTGCTCGAAGACATCAAAAAGACCGGCCAGCTTTCAGACGAAAGCAAAAAATCCCTCAATCAGGCAATGGAAGAATTCCGTCTGGCACACAAGGAGCTTTTCGGTTGATATCATGGAGCCTAAAGAATTCGGGAAAGAATATCGCGACAGCATTCACTTTATTGACAATCCTCTTGAAGAGACAGAAGTGATAATGCGCACGCTTTGGGACGCGGTTTCGAGCGCACGATCCCGATACGAAGGCACCGTAGCACTCAATGAAGTCAATAGGGAAAATATAGCGAAAATTGAAAAGTTCCTTGAAGACTCTAAAAGGCAGTCCTGGTGGGGACGATTTCAGCTTTCTTCCGAAAAGAAGAAGTTGATTGCAGATGTTGCGCAAAAGCTTGAGGCGCTCCGGCCGGACATGGCTGCAGCAGAAGCCCAGCTTGAAGATTTGAAGAAGGATCTTGAATCCGTGAAGAACCTTTTAGCGACGGCTGAGGCTAATTGGCGAAAACGACTAAATTCTTAACGTTGCATCATGCGTTTCGCTCCGATCGACTTGAGCGAATTTCCTCCCGAAAGGGAAATAGGGCTCAGAAAAATTCAGCGCTACTCGCGCTTTGCCGTAATGCTCTACCGCAGCGATCTCTGGATGCATTCACACCGCATGCTGTGGATGATCGAAGAGCTCGCCCCTACTCTTAAAAAGCATCTGCCCGAGCTCGATATCGACAAATGTCGAGTGTTGGCGCTCGTCCATGATGACGCAGAAATGATCACGGGTGACATTCAGGCGGGGCATAAAGCACTTATGAACAAAAAACAGCTTGCAAGGATTGATAAAGACGAGGAAATTGCCGCAAAGAAACTCGCGGCAAAGTATCCGAAGAAAATTGCCGGATACTCGTACGAAAAGCTTTTGCTTGATGCGCTATATAAAAACTCGCTCGAATCGCACGTGGTGAACTACTTCGACAAGCTGGACGCGTACTGCGAGAGTTTGCACGAATTCTGGGCAGGCAATATCTCTTTTATCCGCTCAGTATTGTTTTATTCCAGAACGATACCACTGTTTGGAAAAAAGTACCCTAAATTGCAATCTTTCTTCGAGGATAAGACTTCGCCGCTTACTTTTATAGAGGATCGTCTGCCTTCTAAGACCATTTTTCCAAGAGCGTATCGTCGACTGATACCTCATACGAAAGCATCAATCAAAAAGCCGACCGAATTTCCCGTGTATGACGCTTGGAAGCGGGTGGTGTTGGAGAGGGGAGGCAAAGAGGCTTTGGACTGGCTAATTATGCAGCGCGAGTATATTATGTCGAAATAACATGGCTTCATTGAAAAACATAAAACTCAAAATCATCTCCGTCAAAAAAACGGCGACCGTGACCCATGCCATGGAAGCTGTTTCGGCAGTCAAAATGCGCAAATCGCAGGAGCGCGCTCTTTCGGGGCGTCTCTATGCAGCCTCGGCGTTGGCTATTCTCGAGCGACTTTCAGGGACCTCGGATTTCAGAAAATACCCGTTGATGCAGGAAAGAAAGGGTAAGACCGCTTTTGTTGTCATCACTTCAGACAAAGGCCTCGCGGGCTCTTTAAACAGCGCGGTAATCCGCAAAGTCGAATCCGAAATCAAATCCCGAGGACTTTCGCAGCAAGATGTCGTGATGATCGGCGTAGGCCGCCGTGGCGCTGACTATTTTGCCAATCGTGGCTACGACATGCGCGCCAAACACGAAAACGTTTCTGACTCTGCATCGGAAGAAGACCTGCGCATGATCACCAACAACCTCCTCAAATGGCACGCTGGAGGAGAGATCAGCTCGGCTGTGATCGTCTATACCAACTTCCTCTCGACTTTTGAGCAGGAAGCAGTAGTGCGACAGATCGTACCAATCACTCCTGTAATTCTCGCTGACATGATCGCGCACATCCGTCCGGTCAAGGGCAAATTTGCGCCTTCAGCCGAAGATTTGCACGAAAAGAAGCCTGTTTCCTATGCCGTAGAGCCAGATGCCGACACCATCGTCGAGTACCTTTTGCCCAAACTTCTCAACGTCGCGGTATTTCATGCGCTGTTGGAAAACAAAGCATCCGAACACTCGGCTCGTATGGTCGCGATGAAAAACGCCACCGACAACGCGAAAGAAAAAGCCAAACAATACACCCGCACCTTCAACAAAGTCCGCCAAGCCGCGATTACGCGCGAAATCTCCGAAATCACTTCAGGTATCGAAGCGATGAGGTAATTTTTATTAATTTATAAATAATCTCGTATGATTTTTGATAGATTTAAACGATCTAGCCAGGAAAAGAAAGAGTTTAGTTCACGTTACATGGCCCCCGGGAACATTCAAACTGAACTCGATATTTTGCATGATTCTGTGAAAGGTATTGGCGATCGAGGCGTTATTCCTGAGGTTTTTGAAGAGTACCTGCTATCGCGAGGAGAAAGCGTTCCTCCCGAAAGAGTTCAGGAGCTGCTCGATCGCGCATTTGCTGCAATGAAAACAAATCTTAAGAACGATACGTTCCCGCTTGAGACACCCGATGACGGACACTCGTATTCATATTCGGATTGGGTACTCAAAAACGTATTTGAAAATGCCGTCGAAATTGCTCAAAACGAAGGTATATTAAAAAATGCAGAAAATAAGGCTTAAGCGATAAAAATACTGCGGACGTTTTACAGTTGACAGCGAACAGTAAGAAAATACATTTCTGTAAACCGTAAACTGTTTACTGTAAACTTTATTTATTATGCGTGAGCTTTTGCTAGCGACTGGCAACAAAGGCAAGATTCCAGGACTCATTGCCGGGCTCGGCGATGTGCCATTCAAGATTCTTACGCTCAATGAAGTAAAGATTCCTGAGGGTTTGGAGGTAGAAGAGCCGGGGAGTACCTATGAGGCTCACGCGGCTATCAAGGCTTTTGTTTACAGCAAGCATACCGGCTATATGTCGCTCGCTGACGACTCTGGTTTGGAAATCGATGCTCTGAAAGGCGAGCCAGGAGTACACACTGCGCATTATTTTTCAGGTACGCGAGACGAACGCGTAGAGGCCATGCTTGAAAAGCTCAAAGATATACCGGTTGGCGCTCGACAAGGGAGATACCGCTGTGTAATAGCCATCTACGATCCTAAAAACGATAAGATTAGATTTGCCGAAGGGGTGACGGAAGGCGTCATAACCACCGAAGCGAAAGGCACAAATGGCTTTGGCTACGACCCTATTTTCCAGCCCGAAGGCTTCGACAAAACATTTGGAGAACTGGCTCTAGAGGAGGTACTGGAGATAAGTCACCGTGGTCGGGCGTTGGCAAAAGCGCGGGAAATTCTCATGCGGGAGTTTGCCGTATAAGTTAATATAAATCAACCCGACGTGATATAATCGCGGGATATGAAAGCCGCGATAGATAAGATCAAGGGATTGTATGTCATTCGACCCCCCAAGAGGGAGAAGCGAAAGGATTGGCGTAAATACATTATCCCGACCCGTAGCAAGCGAAAGAGGAATATCAGCGAGAAGATCGATACTTTCCTCTATGGAGCATGAAGTCGGTTCATGTCTTTTCGACAGTTCAGTTTGGGTCGGTTTGTTCTTAGATGACGACACTAATCACGAGAATTCTGCGGCCGTATTCGACGCTTTGCCGCGCACTGTTTACGTGCCGTACATCGTAGTAGTCGAAGTTGCAACAATATTGACCTACAAACATTCCAAACAGCAGGCTGACAACTTTCTCAGGTATATTTCAGAGGACGAACGATTTTCCAAGATAGACAACAGATATTCAAAGGACATCTCCGCCTTTCTGAAGCAAAGAGAAAGGCTATCATTTGCTGATGTAGCGATTATTGAGACTGCTCTATACTACGATGTGGCACTGGTGACCTTCGATAAGCAGATGAAAAAGCTCTACGAAAGGCTAGCGAGTTCGGGAAATGGTCGAGATTGAATTTGGCCTGAAACCTTGTATTTTTGGCTGTAAACTGTAAACTGTCACCTGTAAACTTCTTATCTATGAAAGGAACAATCACACAAGTTATCGGCCCGGTAGTAGACGTCCGTTTTGACGACGGCCTGCCGGCAATACAAAACGCGCTCCATGTCAAACATAAAGGCGAGACGCTGACACTCGAAGTAGCCCAGCACCTTGGCCTCAACCGCGTCCGCTGCATTGCCATGCAGGACACTGCGGGCCTTTCCCGCGACCTCGAGGTTGCGGACACGGGAGCTCCCATTTCTGTACCAGTAGGTGACGCTGCGCTTGGCCGCATGTTCAACGTAATCGGCGATCCTATTGACGGCAAAGATCCAGCTCCGAAAAACGCAAAGCGCCTTCCGATACACGCGCATCCTCCGGCTTTCATCAAACAATCGACCAAGGCAGAGGTTTTTGAAACAGGCCTCAAAGCCGTGGACCTCTTGGCGCCATTTATCAAAGGTGGCAAAGTCGGACTCTTTGGCGGCGCTGGTGTCGGCAAAACGGTTTTGATTCAGGAATTGATCCACAACGTAGCTTCAGAGCACGGTGGCTACTCGGTATTTGCCGGAGTAGGCGAGCGCGTCCGCGAAGGCAACGACCTCTATCACGAAATGAAAGACTCGGGTGTTTTGGACAAAACTGCTTTGGTGTTCGGCCAGATGAACGAAGTCCCGGGCGCACGCGCACGCGTGGCGCTCTCAGGCCTTACCATGGCCGAAGCGTTCCGCGACGAGGGCGGCAAAGACGTACTTTTCTTTATGGACAACGTATTTCGATTCGTCCAGGCTGGCTCTGAAGTCTCTTCACTCTTGGGCCGAGTGCCGTCTGCGGTGGGCTATCAGCCGACACTCGCAAACGAAATGGGACTCTTGCAGGAGCGCATCACTTCTACTACCGAAGGTTCTATCACTTCGGTGCAGGCCATCTACGTACCGGCTGACGACCTTACGGACCCAGCGCCAGCTACTACTTTTGCGCACCTCGACTCTACGGTAGTGCTTAGCCGCCAGCTCGCTTCGCTCGGTATCTACCCGGCAATCGACCCGCTCGAATCTATCTCTACCGCGCTGACGCCAGAAATCGTCGGCGAAGAGCACTACCGTGTGGCCAACGAAACCCGCCGCGTACTCCAGCGCTACAAAGACCTCCAGGACATCATCGCGATCTTGGGTATCGAAGAGCTCTCCGAAGAAGACAAAAAGCTCGTCTATCGCGCGCGCAAAATCCAGCGCTTCCTTTCGCAGCCTTTCTCGGTGGCTGAAGTCTTTACGGGTAAACCCGGCAAATACGTGCCGCTCGCCGAGACCATTCGCAGCTTCGCAGAAATTCTCGATGGCAAACACGACGCCCGTGAAGAAGGCGACTTCTATATGAAGGGAGGGATTGAGGATGTACTAGCAAAATAGGGTACAGGGTATCGGGTCTAGGGTGTAGTCAAATTCCCTAAACCCTAAACCCTAAACCCTAAACCCGATATGCATTCCAATACTTTTCGTCTCGTCATAGCCTCAGTGTCCAACACACAATTCGATGGCGCTGCAGTTTCCGCGACTATGCCCGGCTCAGCAGGTGAATTCACGCTCCTGGTCAATCACGAGCCTTTTGTATCCACTCTCAAGGCAGGGAAAATCACCATCAAAGAATCAGACGGATCCCATAAGGAGTTTCCCATCACAGGAGGAGTTGTGGAATGCTCAGGCAGCCGCGCAGTAGTGCTGCTATAATTTTGGGGTGAGCATTTCACCCCGTTTTTCTCATTACGTCCCTTTCTCCCTTGTTACCCTTTTACCCCTTTTGATATTGCTTTTTTCTGCGCCCGTTTTTGCGATGACCTCTCAACAAGCGCAAGGTCCCGCCGAATGCGAAAAATCTTGTTTCCGATCTGCTGCTGGTCAATGCACTCAATACGGAGTAACGGCAAACCGAAATGGGGATGTCCAGTGCGCCGCAAACCGCATTGATGTGGTCACGTACACGCAGCTCTCGACATTTGGCTCTTCAGGGGGATGTATCGACCGAGAGGATAACAATCAATGCGCCTCGGGATCTTGCCTCGAATGGATGGGTACTCCAGTACTAGGCGTAGCGCATAGAACGTTTCCCTTTGGCACCCGAATAGAAGTTTGTTTAGCAAATACCAGTGATCCGCGAAATTGCAGGGTTGCTACAGTTGTTGAGCGAGGGCCAAGAGATTACATTGGATCAGTAACAGTAGATGCGCGTGTTGAGCTCGGTCGTTCACTTGGAATGAATTGTAACGCGTCAGCATACGCAACATACAAAGTACTTTCCGTGCCAGGCATCGCCAGAACTGCTGAACCATCCGGACCGTCGGAGCTGAGTATTAGCCAAATTTTGGAGTTGCAGCGCAATGGCAGTGGTCAGACAGTTCCGGGCATTTCATATACAGCCGGCAATACTCCTTGGGGTTACGGATACATAGGAACGCCACCACCTATAGGATCCGCTGCTTACGGGCAACTTGGTACGGGAATTCCCGCAAACAACGTTGGATACCCGACCAATATAGGCTATCCGACCGGGGGCTCTACGGCAGGGAATGGCGGATCGGCTGGTGGCTCCGCATCCGTGCCGTACTATCCAAACACCAGTCAGCCAGTGCCGGGCGGCACGTCGGTTTTTAATCTCGTACTCTGGCCCAAAAGTGTTCAGCGCGGCGGGACGGTGACCGTAGTATGGACCTCAGTAAACATGGCCAAAGATTCCTGTCAGGTGCTTTTTGACGGCCAAGAGTTCGCTAAATCCAACGAAGGCTCTAAGCCATTTAGAACAGTCACCTCAGACCCAGGCACGATTTCTTTTACGCTGCGCTGCCAACACGCACAGGGGCAATACAAAGAACAGTCGGCTTCTGCCACAATCCAATGATTCTGTCCTGCCGACCCGGTCTTTTGGAGGTCAGACCTCCAAATATCTTTTGGAGGTCTGACCTCCAAACAGTACTCGTATGAGTTTTAAGCGAACTGTCGAAGATTTTGTTTGCGAACACTGTCACAATTTCGTCACCGGTAGCGGCTACACTAACCACTGCCCGAAGTGCCTCTGGAGCAAACACGTTGACGTCGATCCGGGGGACAGAGCGGCGAGTTGTGGTGGGATGATGGAACCGATCCGGGTAGAGGGAAGCACTCCCAAATACCGTTTGATACAGAAATGCCAAAAATGCGGCATAGTCAGGCATATCACTGTTTCCGATCGAGACGAGCCTGCGGCGCTCCTTGCGCTAGTGCAAAAACAGGTGTCATAATGTGCATATGGCTCGACGCAACGAGTTTGAGGTCCAAAAACAGATCATGGAGGATCTGGAGTCAGCCGACATAAGCGTTCCATGGGTTTATCGGTGGTCTAGGATTTCCCACTACTATGGCGATTCGGCCCGACAGCTTTTTATTGCCGCTGCCCTGGTTATGCTCATTGCAGCGCCTTTTTATACCGACGATCTGCCCTCAGATCTGCCCTATATCGTTGTCGGTGTAATAGCGCTGGTTGTTGCAGCCGCTATTACAACTCCCTGGAAAAAAATGACCATCGGGCTGGATGCGTTTGCCGCAGGCGTTGGACTCATTGTTTTTGAAGTGTGGGCGCTGCATGCGTATAACAACAACGAAATGCTGAAATTCGTTATTCGCGAAGTGCTCGCTGTAATTTTTCTATTTGCACTGTACCTCAGCGCGAAAACGCTGCGCGCTATGCTTTTGCACAGAATGGGTAAAACAGACACTCCTCGCGATTTCACCGCTGCCGGATCGTCTTCAGACAACGAGCAGTCGACTGACCAGATTAAATGGCGAGACGCGGTCCAAAATGCGCTGGACGAACGCAACGATCGCGAGAAGTTCGATTCTAACGACTAGTATGGTGATACAATTTCGACAATGACGTCGCGAAAAATATATCTTCTGCTCGGTCATCCTGACAAGAGCGGTTTTTCGGGCGAGATAGCCGACGCGTATGAAGCAGGCGCTCGTGAAGCAGGGCATACCGTAGTGCGCCAAAACATAGGCGAAATGCAGTTTGATCCAATACTTCACCATGGCTATCGAGCCATGCAGGAATTAGAGCCAGACCTAAAAGCTTTCCAACAGTATGTCACCGAGTCCGACCATTTTGTGATCGTTTACCCAGTTTGGTGGGTGGGTATGCCTGCATTACTCAAAGGCCTTTTTGACCGCGCATGGCTTCCCGGGTCAGCATTTCGCTACATGCGTATGCCACACACCATGATGCATATCCCTGGCATGCCCACCGAAGGCGCTCGTACAATTTTCTGGCACCGGATGTATCGCGGAAAAACCGCGCGTATTTTTATGTCGAGCGGCACACATCCACTCCTGGTGCGTTTTTTGCCTGGCAACGTAAACGCGCAGCTCAAATGGGGAATACTGTGGTTTGCGGGCTTTTCGGTACGCACCAGATGGTTTGGTCCATCAGAAAATATTCCCGAAGCACGCAGGGCTCGCTGGCTCGCAGAGGTAAAAGAGCTCGGAAGAAGAGGCGCATAGAATAACAAAAGACAGAGCGCCGCTTCCTGTGGAAGCGGCGCTTTCGACTGTTGTGAGCTTTTCAACAAAGCTCTACGAGCGACCTCGCAATAGTTTTGGAAGCCGGCTGGCGGCCCACATTGCCCGGCCGACTGTACCGCAGATAGCGGCGACACACAGAACCGCTGTGCCAAACCCGAGGCTCGGATCAATAGTGCTCTTGTGGAGCATTATCCCTCCCGTCAGGATAATCGGCACGGCGAGGGTCAGAACGATCGCGTCGTTCACAAAGCGATCGACGTGGCCCTCCGTCGCATTTTTCGGCTTCCACTTAATAGGTTTCTTTGGAGACCAATACGCTCCGCTCAACCCATTGAATTGCATGTGCTCCTCCATAGCCCTCTGGGCTGAGATAAAATACGACTTCGATTGGAATGTGTCAAATAACTTTGGTAATGTGCAAGGACATATGGCGGTTTTCTCTAGAATGGAGAAATGGCGATATGTATGGCAGAAACAATTAAGGAGGAGCGGTTGCGCTGGATACGT
>JAGVDT010000039.1 GCA_020058565.1 Minisyncoccota bacterium
GGCCTTGGAGAGTATACAGCACGACTGCGTGCTTGATGGCGAGCTGGTCGCGCTCGATAGGCAAGGCGTGTCGCGATTCCAGCTGCTCCAGAACGCATTGCGTACGGAGGCCAGTCTTCAGTACTGCATTTTCGATATCATGTTCCTGAATGGCAAAGATCTGCGGGGCTGCACTCTTCTAGAAAGGAAGGCCCAGCTTGCAAGGCTCGTCCCGAAACACAAACTCCTCCGCTACAGTGAACACAGGTTTGAGCACGGGACCAAATATTTTAATGAGGCAAAAAAGAAAAAAGAGGAAGGTATCATGGCGAAGCGCGCGGACAGCCGGTATCTATCCGGCAAGCGCACCATGGACTGGCTCAAGATAAAGACGGGCGCGAGACAGGAAGTCGCGATAGTCGGCTTTACGGCGCCGCGTCGGTCCCGCAAATACTTTGGTTCACTGGTACTTGCGGTCAGAAAAGGGGGACAATGGCAGTATGTAGGCCATGCGGGTACGGGGTTTGATCTCGCCACGCTAAAAAGTTTGCACGGAAAAATGCTTCCTCTCCGGACAAAGAATTCGCCGTTTGAGTCTACAATAAAAGACGAGGCACATACCACTTGGGTAAAGCCTAAACTAGTCGGCGAAGTGAAGTTCACGGAGTGGACAGACAAAGGAGAAATGCGGCATCCCGCTTTCATTGGTTTGCGGGAGGACAAGAAGCCAGAAGAAGTAGTACGGGAATAGTTCGACAAACTCACCACAAGTGGTCATATGAAATTCACCCCGACACATACCGACAAAGTCTTATGGCCAGAGTACGGATATACCAAAGGCGACATGCTCGGCTACTATGAAAAAGCTGCGAAGTATATACTGCCGTACTTGAAAGACAGGCCCGTCGTTCTGAAGAGGTACCCGCACGGCATCGATGGGGAAAGCTTCTTCCAAAAAAATGTCGAAGGAGAGGTGCCATCATTTGTGAAGCGTGTTTCCATACCCGCAGAGACAATAAAGAAAGACGTTCACTATGTAGTGTGCAATACCGTTGAAACGCTCCTGTATCTGGCAAACCTTGGGACGATAGAACTGCATCCGTGGAATTCCCGACTCAGGAAATTGCACTATCCCGACTTTATGATATTTGACCTCGACCCTGGAGCGGGCACGACCTATGACACCGTGGTCGATGCCGCCCTCAAAATCAAAGAATTGCTGGACGAGGATAGGATCGAATGCCTGGTAAAAACATCGGGAAAGCGGGGATTGCATGTATATGCTCCGCTCGCCGCCAAGTACGAGTACGATCAAGCAAGAGCGTACACTCGAAGCATCTCGGAAAAAATGGCGTCGCTGTATCCAAAATTGGCCACGTCGAAACGCGGCGAAGAACATCGTCACGGAAAGATATTCATTGATTATCTGCGAAACTCGGTCGGGCAGACCGCCGTAGCCCCGTACTCTTTACGCGCTGTACCAGAAGCAACGGTATCGACTCCGCTCGAATGGAGCGAGCTCAAGAAAGGGCTTACCGCGGAAAAATTCACGATCAAGACTATTTTCAAGCGACTCGAGGCAAAAGGGGATCTTTGGTTTCCCCTGATGGGCAAAGGCTCAAAACTGCCGCGTTGATATACTGATGCGATGGATAGAAGACTTCTAATGGACACGCTCGGCTGGGGGTTCATCCTCTGGCTCATAGGCTATGCACTCGGCATTATCCTCTTTATTTTCATGCCGGCGGCATACATCGGCTGGGTTCTTACGCCTATCGGCACGATGGTTACCCTTTGGGTTCTTTTTAAAAAAGTCGCACCGGGACCTATCTCGCGTTACGTCTATATCGGCGTCGCGTGGCTGGCCGTAGCCGTAGTATGCGATTATTTTTTTCTCGTACTTTTGTTCAAGCCTGAGGACGGCTACTACAAACTCGACGTGTACCTTTATTATGCGCTCGCTCTGCTTTTGCCGATACTGGTCGGGTATTGGAAGAACCGGGTGTCGACTGACGCGCCTGCCACAGGTGGTATTATGTCTCCATGACCGGAGAAGAACAGAAAGCACGAACAGACGCACTAGCTTTTCTTAAGCGGCACCGGACAGGCGTCCTCGCAAGCGCAGGGCACGACAATATTCCGCACGCAAGCGTCGTCCACTATACGGCAGACGACCAATTCAACCTCTACTTCATGACGCTCACGAACAGCCGAAAATACGAAGCGATCAGAGCGCACCCGCAGGTCGCCTTTACTATTTTTACCGAAGACCAGCCGCAGACTTTGCAGATGGAAGGCATGGCATCGGATTTTTCGTCAGACGACAAAGCGGGCCTCAAAAAAGACGAACTCTTCGACATTTTGAACAAAAACCCTTTTTTCTATCCTCCTATCACCAAACTCGACATTCACGACACCACCCTTGTCTGGATACAGCCCAAATGGATTCGCTGGGCGGACTATGCTTTTGGCGAAGACGGAACGGAGAAAGTCCGGAAAGAGATCGCCATCGACCCGTGAACTTGGCATGCCGCTCCATGAAATCATTTCGTTGAACGGAAAGACCGCCATCGTTACCGGCGGGGCGCTCGGCATAGGAAAAGGCATTGCCGTGCGGTTAGCCGAAGCGGGCGCCAATGTTGCGATTTTCGATCTAAAACAAGATGACGCAAAGCGAACCGCCGAAGAAATTAGGCAAAGCGGCCACAAAGCGTCCGCTTTCACTGGCAATGTTGCTGAAGAAAAAGACGTGCAGGCGCTTGTGCAATCCGTCATGCAAGAGTATGGCGGGATCGACATTTTGGTAAACAATGCGGGAATTTTTCCCAACATATTGCTGCGAGAAATGAGCCGCGGGGATTTCGAAAGCGTCTTGAGCACCAATCTCATAGGAGCTTTTTTATGCACCAAATACGTCTGCGAAGAAATGATACGTGCGGGGAAGGGTGGCCGGATTATAAATATCACTTCGATAGACGCGATACATCCTTCGATGGTGGGGCTTGCGCATTACGACGCCTCAAAACACGGGCTCTGGGGTTTTACAAAAAACGCCGCTTTGGAGTACGCGCCGCATAAGATTTGGATCAACGCAATAGCGCCGGGCGGCATCAATACCCCGGGAGTCGGCGCTATGAACCGAACGCAGGAAATGCAAAGGGCTGTTGACGCATTCGCGCAGCAAATACCCATGAAGAGGATGGGCGAGCCCGACGATATAGGAAAAACTGCACTGTTTCTGGCCTCTGAACTTTCCGGATACATGACTGGTGCGCAGATTGTTGTCGACGGGGGATATCTGCTTACGTAGCGCAAATTTCGGTAGGTCGTGGCTTGAATATGCAACGTAAAATGGCATGCTACTAGCATGCAGCTGCAGAAAGTTATAGAACAGCTCGGGTATACGGCCAACGAGGCCAAAGTATACTTAGCCGCGCTGTCGTTGGGCGAAGCGCATATTTCGGATATTGCCGTGTACGCGAAATTGCCGCGCTCTACTGCCCAGGCGATGGCCGATAAACTCCATGCAGCAGGATTGATGAATTTTTATGTGCAACGGCGGTACAAATACTGGGTCGCGGATTCTCCGGAGCGAATTTTGTCGGAATATAAAAAGCGCGAAGAGCGCATGCGCGAAGCGCTTCCGGCTCTTATAGCGTTGCGCCGAAAGAAAAGTAAGAGGCGTTTGCGCGAGATTGATGTGCAAAACAGCAAACTCCTGCGCATGTCAGCGGACGCGGCTTTGCAGCCGCTACTTATCACGAATGAAGACGCTGAAATAGTGTATGCAAATAAGCCGTGGCGGGATTTGTTCGGGTACTCCTTGGAAGAAATCGCCGGAGAAAATCCCCGCATGTTTCAGAGCGGTAAGACGCCGCGCGAAGTCTTTGCGCGAATGTGGCAGGCACTCAGGGAAGAAAGAATGTTTCAGTCTGACGAAATAGTGGACCGCAAAAAGGACGGAGAAAATTTCAACCTTCTCACAACAATTTTTCCGCTGCGGCTCGCAAACGCAGTATACTTCGTCCAAATACTCGATGATATCAGCGCGCGCGGCCGCGCACGGGCGGCCGGCGATGCTTTTGTGCGCACCATGGTGCAGTAGCGCTCCGCTTACAACGACAAAAAAGTCGTCGTCGA
>JAGVDT010000100.1 GCA_020058565.1 Minisyncoccota bacterium
GACAGTATTGCACTCATAGACAACACGATTATCGAGCGGGAACGCAGGCATCTGCAAAATGTGCAAGCTGCAGGATCCTATTTCACTAATCCCGTTGCGCCGGTGGAAATCCAGAAAATGTTCGAGGAAGAAAAGGGCGTGAACTCTCGCGAACGTAGGGTTCCTGCGGGATGGTTGATAGAAAAAGTCGGCATGAAGGGTGCAAAAGTCGGAGATGTCATTGCAAGCGAACAGCACCCTAATTATTTGGTAAATACGGGCAGTGCAAAGGCGGCCGAGGTAGTCGAGCTTGCGACAAAAATAAAGGCCGCAGTATTCAAGGAGTTCGATGTGGTACTAAAAGAGGAGGCAGTCGTTCTCCAAGGCTAGTTGTGGTATGATGTCCCTACCTAACCCCTAGCGTAAAGCGAGGGGAGGTTTCTATGTCAGCTCAAGACAAACCACAAGATAAAATCATTGTAAAAGGCGCTCGGACGCACAATCTGAAGAACGTATCCGTCGAAATGCCGCGGGGCAAAATGATTGTTTTTACTGGACTATCCGGTAGTGGCAAATCTTCACTCGCTTTCGATACTATTTTTGCGGAAGGACAGCGCAAATATGTGGAGTCACTCTCGGCATACGCTCGCCAATTCTTGCGCCAGATGCAAAAGCCAGATGTCGACGAAATATCAGGGCTTTCTCCCGCAATATCCATTGACCAAAAAAGCCGTTCTAACAATCCGCGCTCCACGGTGGCGACTATTACCGAAATATACGACTACCTGCGCGTGCTCTATTCGCGCGTAGGACATCCACATTGCCCGGTGTGCGATAGAGAGGTGCGTAAACTCTCCAACGAAGAAATATTGGAAACAATTCTAAAGACGGTGGAGAAAACCAGTAAGCTTGCCGCCTCTGCTTCAAAGAATGATAAGGGCAGTCTGACTGCTAATGTATCGAACGGGAAGGTACGAATTGCCGCGCCGATGGTGGTGGGCCGCAAAGGCGAGTACTATCAGCTTCTCTATGACATGCTGAACAAAGGTTTCGAGAAGGCCATTGTGGATGGCGCGGAAAAGTCTTTGCGCTCACGCATTGAACTCAAGAAAAATTTTAAGCATGACATCGACATCATTGTCGATGAGATATTTGTTTCAGAATTTAAAGATAATCCGAAAGCTGCACGAGAGCGCGCGTCCGAGGCCATAGAAAGAGCTCTGACCGAGTCGGAGGGGCTGGTGCGTATTACCGACAGCGCTGGTGAATCCCACATACTGTCCGCTAAATTTATGTGTCCGTACGACGGTTTTTCATTCCCCGAGGTAGAGCCACGCCTTTTTTCTTTCAACTCGCCCTACGGAGCGTGTCCAACCTGCAACGGCATCGGCACGAAATTTATATGGAGTGATGAACTCTGTGACTCCTGTCAGGGCGCGCGTCTTCGCACAGAAGCGCTCCATGTGTACATAAACCAAAAATTAAATACCAAAAATCAAAATGACAATCCAAAAAGAAAAAATATAGTGGAACTAACTTCGATGTCTATCACAGATGCGATGGATTTCTTCAACAACATCGACTTTACCGACAAGGAGCGAGAAATTTCCAAGGTCATCATTAAGGAAATCACATCCCGTCTCCAGTTCATGCTCAATGTCGGGATTGAATATCTCACGCTCGATCGAAAGGCCTCGACTCTAAGCGGCGGTGAGTCGCAGCGCATCAGGCTTGCTTCTCAGCTGGGCAGTGGACTCGTAGGCGCGCTCTATGTATTAGACGAGCCAACCATTGGCTTGCATCAACGAGACAACGACAAACTGATAGAGACGCTCAAGCATCTCAGAAGTCTGGGAAACACCGTGCTGGTGGTTGAGCACGACGAGGACACCATCTACGCTGCCGACTACATCGTGGACATAGGGCCAGGCGCGGGTGTACACGGCGGCAATATCGTCACTGCTGGATGGCTTGAAGAATTACTCACGGCCAAGACCAACAAGTCCGGCTCACGTACTCTCGCGTATCTGCGCGAAGAAGACATGGTGCCAGTACCGGAAAAACGCCGTACCCAAGACAAAGGCAAGTTAAAAATTCGCGGTGGCAATAAATTCAACGTAAAAGATTTCAACGCCGATATCCCGCTGGGTAAACTCGTTTGCATCACCGGAGTTTCCGGAAGCGGGAAATCCACGGTGCTGTACGAACTGATCCACCGCAACCTCGAGGCACGTTTTGACAAACGCTTCCGCACAGCGAAGCAATACAACGTAAAAGAATTCAGCGGCACCGACTATCTAGGCCGAGCGATACTTATCGATCAGTCACCGATAGGCCGTACACCGCGCTCCAACCCGGCGACCTACACGGGATCCTGGACACACATCCGCGATCTGTTTGCTATGACCGAAGAGTCACGCGCGCGCGGATGGGGGCCAGGGAGGTTTAGTTTTAACGTAAAAGGCGGCCGCTGCGAGGCATGCGAAGGCAATGGCTTGGTCGCGGTCGAAATGCACTTTCTGCCTACAGTGTATGTGACGTGCGATGTATGCGATGGAAAGCGTTTTATGAAAGAAACGCTCGAGGTGAAGTACAAAAAGAAAAGTATTCATGACATCCTGAAAATGACGGTAGAGGATGCAGTGACTTTTTTTGAAGATATCCCGGCTATTTCAGACAGACTAAAGACACTTGCGGATGTCGGACTTGGGTACCTGGAGCTTGGGCAGAGCGCTACCACGCTTTCCGGAGGTGAAGCCCAGCGCGTAAAAATTGCATCGGAACTCTATCGTCCACTTCAGAACAAAACGATTTATCTTTTGGATGAACCTACAGTGGGGCTTCACTACGACGATGTACGTCGACTCATAGAAATTCTTCAAAAACTGGTCGATCGCGGCAATACGGTACTGGTGATTGAACACAACCTCGACGTCCTGAAATCGGCAGACTACCTGCTCGACATGGGGCCGGAAGGAGGCTCAGGTGGCGGATATTTGGTAGCGAAGGGGACTCCTGAAGAAGTTTCAAAAACAGAGGGCTCCCATACTGGTTACTACCTAAAGAGGGTTCTCAAGAAAAAGAAGGTATAGAACAGGCCGTCTTCATGAGACGGCCTGTTTCTCTGTCTGATCGCTTCGGCCCTGCAGGTGCTTACAGTGGAAACCGCATTCGCGGATTCCATATGAAGGCGAGGACGCTTAGCGCTAAGAGGGATAAGAAACCTCCTAGTGCGGTTTCGACTACCTCGGACTTGACCGAAGGTGCGTCGAGCACGCATATCAGCACAAAAATCGCGGCTGTAACACAAGCTAGGTACACTGCCCCGCAGAGCAGATTTTTCACTATCCCTGCAATTCTGCGAGCCACTTTGCGAATTTTTTCCACGTCTTTTCTCCTACGGATATTCTGCTACCGCTCATACATTATACCATAATTCTCAAGTATAGCAAAAACCGGTGTACATATCATACGGGTTAGTGACACTTTGTGGTGTCAACTAGTTCCTTGAAATAGCGAAAGGCACGGTACGATTTTGGTGTTGGCCATTAATCGTTA